>JANLPX010000199.1:0-6725 GCA_031367485.1 Alphaproteobacteria bacterium
GGCGAGGCCATCAAGGGCACTCAAGACGTTGCGTTACAAAAGTACGACTCTGCCGGAAAGCTTGTCTATTCCCGCACGCTAGGTGCGGCATCCGAGGCGTCCGGACTCGCTCTGGCCGTTTCGGCCGATGGCCAGATCGCCGTCGCTGGCAAGGTTACAGGGCGGCTAGGTGGCTCGACAGACGGAGCACTAAACTCAGGCGAAACGGGACAATACGCTGCAAATTCAGATAGTTTCGTTACAGTCTTCAACGAGGCAGGGGAAGAGTCTTGGACGCAACGCCGGGGAGCTAGGCTTGATGACGAGGCCACTAATCTGGCGTTCGGCGCGGACGGCTCGGTCTATGTGGCGGGGCGTTCGAAGTCGGCTATGCCCGGTGCAACGGTCGTTGGAGACTGGGACTCGTATATCGAGGGTTTCAAGCGTGATGTGAGCGGCACTGTCCAAACGCTGTTCACTCAGTCCGTGGGCACGACCGGTTCTGACCGTCCTGGCGGGTTGGTCGTCGACGGCACCTCGATCATTTTGGCGAACAAGGAGAACGGGCACGCCGTTTTGCATCGCTTCGATGTTTCGGGTGCATCTCCAGTGGAGACCTCGACACATGATGTCGGCGATCTGCAAGGCGGAGATATCGCCGGTGTCGCCATAAACGGCAGCAAAGTCGTGGTTGCCGGGACGACACGAAATGGAGCCCTCGACTCCGGGCGGATTTCCAGTGCGGCGACCGCGGGATTTGATGGTTTCGTTGTGCAACTCGAAGCCGACTTAAGCTCATCCACGGGAAATAATGTGGCCTATTTCGGGGGCTCGGGGGATGACAAAATCACCGCGCTGACGGTCTCAGGCGGTAAGGTATTCATTGCGGGACAATCTGGAACCGATCTGCCGGGCCTCGCCGCCATTGGGGTCACGGACGGGTTCATCGCCAGTCTGGATGTTCCGACGGGCGTTGTCGATTGGTCTCGCAGATTTACCGGCAAAGATCGCTATGCAACCCCGACTGCGATCGCGGTGGACCCTGGCGGCGCGAGCGCTCTGGATCGCCTAGGACTACCCAAGGGTCAGATGCAAATGACCGGCAGCTTGCAACTCTCCGCCGTCACGGCCCTTCGACCCGGCGACCGTTTCGAAATGCGATCTGGCTTAAGCGCCACAAAAAAGGCCGTGATCATCGAGTCCGGCGAAACCTTTGAAACGCTGGCCGTCAAACTCCGTAGAGCCCTAAATTTCCAGGCAGAAGTCAAAATCGTCACCAAGGATGGCGTTCAGACCCTACAAATCAAACCGGCAACCGCCCGCAACACTCTGGAGTTCTTTGCGGGTCCGGAGGGCAAAGATGCACTGAAGGGTCTTGGCCTGCCAGAGGGCGTTGTGCGCAACACCGTCACGGCCAAGGGTGGCAAATTCTTGCCAGCCGACGGTAAGGGACAGATTTACGGTCTGAAATTCGACGGCAAGATGACCCTGGATGACGCGAGCTCCATCTCTCACGTAGCTGCGGAGTTGGCGAGCGCCATGGGTGTGGTGCGCCAAGCCTATAAGGATCTGCGCGAGGCCGCGACGCCTGAATCAATCAGGAATGCGGCGGCAGCGGCTAATGGCCCTGTGCCGGCCTATCTGACCAATCAGATCGCCAACTATCAGGACGCCCTGAGGCGTCTTGGCGGCTAAGCACGACGGCTAAGCTTGAAACCCAATCATCGGGGGGGTAGCCAAGAGGCATGAATGCGCCAATGCCTCCGCCCAAGGACCGTCGATTGCTATTTGCCCTCGCAGGCGCGGCCGCAGCTCTGATTGCCGGAGTCGGTTTGGCCAAATTGATATTTGATCGTCATCCAGCCGACACCAAACCACCGCCAGCGTCGCAAGCCGGGTTGATTGTCGAAGCCAGTAACCTTGATCAAAACAAGCTCGATCCGAATGCCAAGCTGCGGTGTTTCGTCGGCGGTCAGTTTGTGGGCGAAGCAACCTTGGCTGACTGTGCCAAGCGAAACGGGGTTTCGACCGGCGGACTTGATGTCGGGGTGGACGGAAGTGGGGCGCTGGCCGCTGCTGACCATGCCGGCGCGCTTTTGACGCCCTTGCCACCGCCAGAGACAAAAGTCGTCGTGGGCGAGGCTCCTCAAGCCCAGGGTCTTGTCGATAGTTGCTTGCGCTATGCCGGTGGCGAGTGGCGGAAAATACAAGCCTCACTGTCTCTAAGCGATTGTGTTCAGGCACTTTATGCAGGTCGCTGCGAGCGGGAAGGTGGGGCAAGCTATGGTCGCTGGGCTGCGCAGACCTTGCGATTAGTGCCGGGACGCGTCGAGATATCGTCCGACAACCGTTCATTTCGGATGCTTAGCGAGCAGAGTAGTGGGTGTGCGCTGGGCCCATTAGACCTCGGACGTTAATCGTGAGGCTCGCGTTGCGCTGCGCAATCTACTAGCTTCCAGCCATGCAAAAATTCGCTCGGTTCGCGACTATGGTGATTATGGCCCTCGCGGTCTCGGCCTGCGCGGGCAAGACCCGCCCTCCGGGTGATGTGGGGGTTTGCTATCACGTCGAGCCCTTGAAGGGCGGTAAGCTCAAATACAATCCCATGGCGTCGCGGCAACCCGATCTCGAGCATTGTGCGGCAGCGCTGGAAGCTATGCGGATCAAGTTCTTGAGTATGGGCGGAACGCGCTACGAGATTTACGGTGCGTACCAGGGCAATTTCGTTTTCGTCCAACAGGAGGGGATATTCACGGCACCCTCACTAGAGGCCCACAGGTATTTGGCGCTGGTCCGCACCGGTGACGGCCGACTGGCGATTCCCAGCGCGATGCCGCGATAGGCTGCAACGTCCTGTGGACGGATCGGTATATTCGGAACACAAAGGGAACATTGCTGTTGCTCCAGCTGTTCTCATTCGATAGCCTGCTGAGAGCGGCACGAGCGCGCAACTACGGAAACGACAGGGAAATCACATGGCGGGCAGCGTCAATAAGGTCATATTGGTCGGTAATCTGGGTGCAGAACCCGAGATTCGAAGCCTGAATTCGGGCGACCGCGTCGCAAATCTGCGGATCGCGACCTCGGAAACCTGGCGCGACAAGTCGAGCGGTGAGCGCAAGGAAAAGACCGAGTGGCACCGTGTGGTGATCTTCAACGACAACCTGGTCAAGGTGGCTGAGAACTATCTACGCAAGGGCTCAAAGGTCTATATCGAGGGCTCACTGCAGACGCGGAAATGGGCCGATCAGTCGGGGCAGGAGAAGTTCTCGACGGAGATCGTGCTGCAGAAGTTTCGCGGCGAACTGACCATGCTTGATGGCAAGGGCGACGAAACTGGCGGTCGCGAAAGCGCTGACGCTGGGGGGTATTCTGGCGGCGGTGGTGGCGGTTTTGCCTCAGGCGGCGCGCGCAACCAGGGATCGGGTCCGCGCGAAGACTTCTCGGCAGACCTGGATGACGAAATTCCGTTCTAAAGATCTGGCTCTGCTGGTTCTTCTGGCTCGGTGATGCGGTCAAAGTTGGCGGCACGAATTGCGGCCGCCGCATCGTCATAAAAGAAGGGGAGATAGGCGTAGCGCCGCCCCTTCGTGACCCGGGTTGCCTCGTGCAAAAGTGAGCACGAAAACACCGCCGCGCCGCCGGTGGGTGGGCGGTAGGTTCTGGGCCCAAACTCCGGAAACCGCAGGTCTCCGCCCTCGAAGTCTTCAGCGTTCAAATTGATCGAACAGGCAAATTTCCGATGGATGGTGCCCAGGGTGGTATCGTCCCGATGGGGCAGGAAATAGCCGCCGTCTGCGGCATCGTAGCAAGCGACGACGTCGCGTTCTTGGCGGGTAACGTCGTACTGAAAAGCTTTGCGAATTTGCGGCAGGAGACGGCGACTTAAGGCAAGTCTCACCCGCCCGATCAGGGCCATGTCACTGATATAGGCGTCCCGGCGGCGCTTATAGCTATCGAGCGCCGGGACAGTCTTGCCATCCACCTCGCGCATCACGCCAGATGGCTCACCACCATCCGCCTCATAATAGGCGATCAGGGCTTGGCAGAGCTCAGGATCCAGAATGCGAGGCGCAATCAGCACAGGCGCAGTCAACGGCACGCCCGCGTGATCCTGAGGCGCAGGCAGGCTTCGAACCAAGGCAAAGAAGCGCTCGCCGTTCTCGATAGGTGTCCAAGCCTGCACGCATTCAAACGGGTCAATCAGGACCCAGCGCGGCTGATTGTTTCCAGCCTCACTCAGCGCGTCAAACAGCCGACTGATGGCGGCGTCGTGGTCAAGGAACCACCGCAACCCGACCTGGTCACGGGCCTTAGCGATGGAGGCTTCGTCACGCAGCACCCCGAAGGCTGACATCTTGACGTCATCAAAGAGGGCACGGTGCTTCACCATCTGGCCAAAGGCGGCTTCGCGGGCGATCGAGTCCGTCGGCAGAAAGGCCAGCAAGACGTAGCGGCCGCCAAAGGCTGCGGATGGGTAACGCGGGTTGCTCACCGTGGCCCCAACGAACCGCGGGGCTAAGGCACCTGGATAGATAGACATGGCGCGAACCTGACCGCTCCAAAGGTTTCATGCAAGTTTGCTGCGAGTCTTGGGAAACAGACTGGCAGTGAGCCTCGGGAGGTTGGCGTCCGCTATCGCGGGTGCTAGAACCAATTGGCAAATTCCTGTCCGATTCTAACGGCATAACCTCCCCTTGAACGATAAAACAGATACCCCGTCGGAAGACGGTCGGCAGGGGGGCATCGCCCCTATCGCCATCGAAGATGAGCTTCGGAAGTCGTATCTCGACTACGCCATGAGCGTGATCGTGAGCCGCGCCTTGCCCGATGTGCGGGACGGCTTGAAGCCCGTTCACCGCCGCATTCTGTACTCCATGAGCGAGTTGGGCATGACGCCTGACCGGCCCTATTCGAAATCGGCCCGGGTCGTCGGCGACGTTTTGGCGCGCCTGCACCCGCATGGTGATCAGTCGGTCTATGACGCCTTGGTGCGGATGGCCCAGCCTTTCTCGATGGGCCTGTTGCTGGTCGACGGGCAGGGCAACTTCGGATCGGTCGACGGCGATCCACCTGCCCAGATGCGCTATACCGAGTGCCGGATGACCAAGGCGGCGTCGGCTCTACTGGCCGATATCGACCTTGATACCGTTGATTTCAAAGACAATTATGACGGTAAGGAACAAGAGCCTGTCGTCTTGCCAGCCCGCATTCCCAACCTGCTGGTCAATGGTGCCGGCGGTATTGCCGTGGGCATGGCGACCAATATCCCGCCGCACAATCTGGGTGAGATCGTCGATGCTTGTCTGGCCCTGATCGACAATCCGAATATCGGCTTGGACGAGCTGCTCGACATCGTGCCCGGTCCCGACTTCCCCACCGGTGGCGAGATCATCGGTCGGACCGGCGCGCGCAATGCGCTGATGACGGGCCGTGGCTCGGTGATCATGCGCGGTAAGGCCGCAGTAGAAGAGGTCCGTAAGGACCGCGAAGCCATCGTCATTACCGCCATTCCGTTTCAGGTGAACAAGGCCTCCCTGGTTGAGCGTATCGCCGAGCTGGTCCGCGAGAAGCGTATCGAAGGCGTCGGCGATCTGCGCGATGAGAGCGACCGCCAGGGTATGCGGGTGGTGATTGAGCTGAAGCGTGACGCCTCGGCCGATGTGGTGCTGAACCAGCTCTATCGCTACACGCCGCTGCAAACCTCGTTCGGCGTCAATATGTTGGCGATCAATCGCGGCCGCCCGATCCTGATGGGTCTGCGCGAGATGATCGGGGCCTTTGTTGATTTCCGCGAGGAGGTCGTGGTTCGCCGCACCCGGTTCCTGCTGGGCAAGGCGCGTGATCGGGGTCACGTGCTGGTCGGTCTGGCCGTCGCCGTGGCCAATATCGACGAATTTATTCGGATCATTCGCTCGTCGAAAGATCCTGCTGAGGCTCGCGAGCGTTTGGTGGCCCGCGATTGGCCAGCGGGCGATATGCTGCCGCTGGTCGAACTGATCGCTGATCCGCGCTCGATGGTCATTGAGGGCAACCTCATCCGTCTGACCGACGAACAGGCCCGCGCCATTCTGGCCCTGACCCTGTCACGTCTGACGGGCCTGGGCAGCGAAGAAATCTTCGAAGAAGCCGGGGAGTTGTCGGGCTCCATCAAGGGTTTCCTCGAAATCCTGTCGTCGCGCGACAACATCATGGCCATTGTCCGCGAAGAGCTAGTCGAGGTGCGCACCAATTTCGCCGTGCCACGCCGCAGCGAGATCGTCGACGGCGACGCCGATGTGGAAGACGAAGACCTGATCGCCCGCGAAGACATGGTCATCACCGTCACCCACGGCGGCTATGTCAAACGCACCCCGCTGGTCACCTATCGCACCCAACATCGCGGTGGGCGCGGTCGCTCGGGCATGTCGACCAAGAACGAAGACGCCGTCACCCGGGTGTTCTCGGCCAGCACCCACACCCCGATGCTGTTCTTCTCGTCAGGCGGCAAGGTTTACAAGCTCAAGGTCTGGCGTCTGCCGGTCGGCACGCCCACCTCGCGCGGCAAGGCCTTCATCAATCTGTTCCCCATTGAGCCCGGCGAATCCATCACCTCGATCCTGCCGCTGCCTGAGGATGAGGCCACCTGGGACCAGTTCGACGTGATGTTCGCCACCCGCTCGGGCGGTGTGCGACGCAATAAGCTCAGCGACTTCGTGCAGATCAACCGCAATGGCAAGATCGCCATGAAGCTGGACGAGGGCGAC
>JANLPX010000246.1:0-4247 GCA_031367485.1 Alphaproteobacteria bacterium
CGAGTTTGGCTTGGGCGGCTTGACGCTGGCGGCCAAGGTCGGCGGCTTTGGCGGGGTCTTTGGTGAAGACGGTGAGGTCGGTGAGGGCAAGGTCGAGCTTGGCGACGGTGTCGGTGATGCGGGCCAGCACGACTTCAGCAGCTTCAGCGCGACGACGGGCCGGGCCGCTGGGGATCTTGGGCTTGGCGATGGGTTTGGGTGGCGGAGGTGGCGCGGCAGCCTGGGCGACCTGGCTGGGGCCCTTGGCGGCCTGGCGTGCCCGGTCGATGACCAGCTTGGCGTAGTCGTCCATGTCGCCGTCGAAGGGCACGATGGTGCCGTCACCGGCAAACCACAGTCGGTCGGCGACAAGCTCCATCAGTGAGCGGTCGTGGGTGATCAGGATGACCGCGCCATTATAGCGATTGAGCGCATCCAACAGGGCGCGGCGGCTGTCGATGTCCAGATGGTTGGTGGGCTCATCGAGGATCAGCAGGTGCGGGGCCTCCATGGCCACCAGATTGAGCAGCAGCCGAGCGCGCTCGCCACCCGAGAGGTTGGCGACGGTGGTGTCGACCTTCTGATAGGTCAGGCCCCACTGGGCCAGGCGCGCGCGGCGGGCGGACTCGGTGGACTCGGGCAGGGCGCGGCGGATGATCTCCAGCGGGGTGTCGTCTGGGTCCATCGCTTCGATTTGGTGCTGGTGGAACCAGCCGACCTTGAGGCGTCGATCCTTGCGCATCTCGCCGGACTGCGCCGCAATTGCCCCGGCGATCAGTTTGGCGAAGGTGGACTTTCCCGCGCCGTTGACGCCGAGCAGGCCGATGCGGTCGTCGAGGTCCAGCCGCAGGTTCATATGCTTGAGGATCGGCTTGCCAGGCTCATAGCCCGCTGACACGCCTTCCAGCCGCACGAGAGGCGGGGGCAGGGGCCGGGCGGGCGAGGGCAAGATGAAGGCCGCTGTGCTCTCGGTGGTGACGGCAGAGACCGGTGGCAGCTTGGCCAGCATCTTTAGGCGCGACTGAGCCTGGGTGGCTTTGGAGGCGGTGGCGCGGAACCGGTCGACGAAGGACTGCAGGTGGGCGCGCTGGGCGTCGACCTTGACCCGGGTCGATTCCTGCAAACGCGCGCGCTCGGCCCGCTGGAATTCAAAATTGTCGTAATTGCCGGGATAGAGGTCCAGCTTGCCGTCGATGAGATGCAGGATGTGATCGACGGAGTTGTACAAAATCTCGCGGTCGTGGCTGATGATCACCGCGGTATTGGGGTATTTCTTCAGGCGAGCCTCGAGCCACAGCGCACCTTCGAGGTCCAGATAGTTGGTGGGTTCGTCGAGCAGCAGCAGGTCGGGCTCGGCGAACAAGGCCGCAGCCAAGGCCACGCGCATGCGCCAACCGCCGGAGAATTCCGACATGGGGCGGGCTAGGTCAGCATGCGAGAAGCCGAGGCCGGAGAGGATTTCGGCGGCGCGGCTGGGCGCGCGGTCGGCCCCAATCTCGCTGAGCCGGGCATAGATCTCACCGAGATGCTCTGGGTCAGCTGTTTCTAGGGACTGCGTCAAGCGCTCGCGCTCTTCGTCGGCGGCGAGCACGGTGTCGAGCAGGGTAACCGGCGTGGCAGGGTGTTCCTGATCCACCGAGGCGATGCGAGCCGACTTGGGATAACCGATCTCACCGTCGCCGGCATGGAGCTGGTCGAGGATCAGCTTGAAGAGCGTGGTCTTGCCGACGCCGTTGCGGCCCACGAGCCCGACCTTTGCGCCCACGGGGAGGCTAACGCTCGCATGGTCAAAAAACCGGCGGCCCCAGGAATCGAAGGTGAGTTCGTTGATTTGCAACATAACGGGGGCGGCTCTTAGCAGAGACCGAATGCTGCGTCGCGGTAGGAATTTTGGTGGAGAGGGCGGGGTGGGGGTTAGGCCGTCACTCTTTGGGGCCTTAGACGCACGCTCAGCCTCACCGGGTTGGCGATGTGGCGCGAGGCGGGTATAAGCCGCGACCTCTGCGCGGGAAGGCTCGCGCTCTACCAACATAAAGCGGCTTTACGACCATGACTGAACGCACCTTTTCGATCATCAAACCCGACGCCACCAAGCGCAACCTGACCGGGGCGATCAATGCCGTGATCGAGGGGGCGGGTCTGCGCATCGTGGCGCAGCGGCGGATCCAGATGACCGAAGCCCAAGCCAAGACGTTCTATGAAGTCCATGCCGCGCGCCCGTTCTATGGCGAGCTGGTGGAGACCATGACCTCTGCCCCGGTGGTGGTGCAGGTGTTGGAAGGCGACAACGCCATGGCGCGCTACCGCGAAGTGATGGGCGCGACCAATCCTGAGCAAGCCGCTGAGGGCACCATCCGCAAGCTGTTCGCGCTGAACGTCGGCGAGAACTCCGTCCATGGCTCCGATAGCCTTGAGAACGCGGCCCTCGAGATGGGCCAGTTCTTCACGGCTGACCAGATCGTCGGTTAAGCCAATCGGTGACTTGCGTCCCTTCTCCCCTTGCGGGAGAAGGTGGCCGCCGAAGGGCGGTCGGATGAGGGGTTTTGCTCTCCTATCCACGAATTCAGGATTTCGATAGTCTCAGAGTTCTGAGAGACCCCTCATCCGACCTTGCGCTGCAAGGCCACCTTCTCCCACAGGGGGAGAAGGATGTGGTGAGCCTCGCATTCCTGAGCTCAGCCGCTCCTCTGTTCACTTGGGTGGGAGAACGGAAATGTACGACCTGTTGAAGGGCCTAAGGGTCGTGGAGGGGTCGGCGTTTGTGGCGGCGCCGACCTGCGGGCTTTATCTGGCGCAGATGGGCGCCGAGGTTATTCGGTTCGACAATATCGGCGGCGGTCCCGACTTCCGCCGCTGGCCGCTGAGCGAGGGTGGCGACAGCCTCTATTGGGAATCGCTCAACAAATCCAAGAAGTCGGTGGCCATTGATTTGGCGCGTCCCGAAGGGCGAGAGATTGCCCAACGCTTGGCGGCGGCGCCGGGCGAGGACGGTGGGTTGTTTGTCACCAATTTTCCGGTCGATGGGTTCCTGTCTTACGAGAAGTTGAGTGCGCTGCGGGCTGATCTGATTTGCGTGCGGGTGATGGGCTGGGCCGATGGGTCGCAGGGCATGGACTATACGATCAACTCGGCGCTGGGCCTGCCGCTGATGACTGGGCCTGTGGGCGATGACCGGCCGGTGAACCATGTGTTGGCGGCCTGGGACCTGCTGACCGGGGCCTATTGCGCGTTTACGCTGGTGGCGGCGTTGATGGCGCGGATGCGGGGGCAGGGTGGCCGTGAGATCCACGCGCCGCTGTCTGATATCGGGGCGGCGACCATGGCCAATCTAGGCTTTACGGCTGAGACCCTGCTGAGCGGGCACCAGCGGCCCCGGATGGGCAATGATATATTTGGCGCGTTTGGCCGAGACTTCACGACGGCTGACGGGCAGAAACTGATGCTATTGGCCATTACGCCCAAGCAGTGGAGCAAGGCGGTCGAGGCGCTGGGCATCGCTGCTGAAGTGGCCAAGGTCGAGGCCAGGTTGGGCGTTTCTTTCGCGACAAGTGAGGGACTAAGGTTCATCCATCGCGCCGACCTCTATCCACTGTTTGAGGCAGCCTTTGCGAAGAAGTCGGCTGCTGAATTGACACCGGCTTTTGACGCGGGCGGGGTGACCTGGGGGGCCTATCAGACGTTGGAGGCGGCGTTGGAGGATCCCCGTCTGTTCAAGGACAATCCGATGTTCCAAGACATTCGTCACCCGAGCGGGCTGAGCTATCCGGCACCTGGAGCTATGGCGACCATTCCGCAGGACGTGCGCGGCGATGTACGCGCGGCCCCGAAATTGGGGCAACATACCGATGAGGTCTTGGCAGAGGTGGTAGGGTTGAGCAGCAGCGAGATCGCCAAATTGCACGATGCCGGGATTGTTGCCGGGCCGGAGGGGAAATGACTGACACCATCACGATCTCTGAGGAAGCGCCTGGCGTTCATCTACTGACCCTGTCGCGACCTGAGGCGGCGAATTCGCTGTCGACGGCGATGGGCCACGATTTGTTGGCCCTGTGGCGTGGACTTGCGGATGATAGGTCTGTGCGGGTGATGATTGTGACTGGAGCCGGGCGGTTTTTCTGCGCCGGGGCCGACCTCAAAGAACGCGACGGGATGAGCGATCAGGCCTGGTCAGCGCAGCACAAGCTGTTTGAAGACATGATCCGCGCGCAACTGGCCTGTCCGTTCCCGATCATCGCGGCGATCAACGGCGCGGCCATGGGCGGCGGGGC
>JANLPX010000265.1:0-2496 GCA_031367485.1 Alphaproteobacteria bacterium
CCTGCCGGCTTGGCGCTCCATGCTCAAAGCCATCGATGAAGACTCTGAGGACGACCCCGATTTCGTCGACTGGTTCGACGCTACCTTCCTCTATGGCCGGGTGGTGGATGCCGCCTCGCGCCGTCATTGGGTCGACCCCACTGAACCCCTTACCAATGCCGTCATTGCCCCTGCCCACGGCGTGCTGGTCACCAGCGCAACCCTCACCGATGCCAGCCTCACCGACCCCTTTGCGCTCGCCGAAATGCGCACCGGCGCGGCGCGGCTGCCGGACCGCCCCAAGACCCTGAAGCTCGCCTCGCCCTTCGACTATGCCGCCAACAGCCGCGCCTTCGTGGTCACCGATGTGGGCCGCGATGATCCCCGCCAAGTCGCTGCGGCCATGCGTGAACTGTTCTTGGCTGCGGGTGGGGGAGGGGTCGGTCTGTTCACCGCCATCCGCCGCCTGCGCGCCGTGCATGAACGCATTGCCGCACCGCTATCGGACAAGGGCTTGGCCCTCTATGCCCAGCATGTTGACCCCCTCGAAGTCGGGGCCTTGGTCGATATCTTCCGCGCCGAGGAAGATGCCTGCCTGCTCGGTACCGACGCCGTGCGCGATGGTATGGATGTGCCGGGCAAATCGCTACGCCTGCTGGTGTTTGACCGCATCCCCTGGCCCCGTCCCGACATCCTGCACAAGGCCCGTCGCGTCCGCTTTGGCGGCAAGACCTATGACGACAGCGTCGCGCGCAACCGCATCAGCCAAGCCTTCGGCCGCCTCATCCGCCGAGCTGACGATAAAGGCGTGTTCGTGATGCTCGACGCTGCCGCACCTTCGCGCCTATTCACGGGATTGCCAGAAGGCGTGACGATTGAGCGGATGGGCTTGGTGGAGGCCATTGAAGCTACGACGGCGTTCCTAGGATGAATATATCCCCTGAGCCAATCTCTCTAGTATCCCCATCCAACCCTTGTGGGTCTGAGTTTCCCACTCTGCACCAACCCCCTCATGGGTCAGAGTCAACTCGCAACCACCGGCAGTCGCCACGATCTCCACCGTCACAAACGTCGCGTCGAAGGCTTGATTATCGCCGAAGCGGAACTTCAAACGACGCGGCCGGTCGACTTCGACATACTCGCCCACGTGGACTGCGTCCTGATCGCCCCGACGTTCGGTGATGTTGAACTTGCCCCCAACCTTGGCATCGATCTCCACCTTGGTCATCACCCCGTCCGGCGTGGCAAACAGGAACTGTCCAGCGATCTTGGGGTCGAGCCACGCGTCAAACACGATCTCGGCCGAATGTGCAAAGGCCCTAACCACCTGAATTGTCACGCCCATCACAGCTTCTCCTTCAAGGCTTCATCCAATTGATCCAAACGCCAGGCCCACAGGGCCTTCTGTTCCGTGATCCACAATTCCGCCGCCGCCAGGGGTTCGGGATCGAAATTCAGGAAATGCTCACGGCCCACTACGCGTCGCCGCACCAGCTTGGCGCGCTCCAAGAGGCGGATGTGCTTGGAGACGGAGTTCAGCGAGATCGGGAACGGTGCCGCAATCTCAGTGACCCTCGCCTCCCCCTTGGCGAGACGCGCCAGGATTGCCCGCCGAGTGGGGTCGGCCAGCGCCGTCAAGGTGTGATCGAGGTTCAATTCCATTATTCACCTATATGGGTGAATAATGTGGTCGTCAAGCCGCTCTCAGCTGCTCAAACAAATCGGCGGGATAGGGCGAAGCATAGGCCATCAATCCAATTTCAGCCTGCAAATCCTCCACCGACTTCCCCCAAACCGCGGGCCAGTTCAGGCCCAACAGGGGCGGGCTCTCGCGGCCGTGGGTCCAGGCGCTGAGGATGATGTCGAGCATCATCGGCAGGACTGGCGCGTCGGAAAAACTCATCTTGGTCAGCACCATGCCGAGGAACATGGCGGAATAGTTGTGGCCAAACTGCCCGGCCTGGAACCCGGAGATCGCCACCTCGTGCAGGCCCGTGGTCTGGTATCCGGCCAGGATGTGCCACAGGTCATGGCACTGCAGGATGCGGGCATGGAGATAGTCCAGCGGCGGCGGAAGGTCGGCCAGACCCAGAGCGTCGCGGTCCAGCACTTCGAGGTCAAAACCGTTGTCGACGATCAGGCTGTGGAACGCCGCGCCCAGCGAGCTGTTCGGGGCAAGGGCCAGTTCCTCCAGCGTAAACCGCTCCGGAAACTCTTGGGCTGCCGCCTGGGCAACACCCGGATAGGCCAGGGCCGCGCTCACGGCCAAGTCGCGGAACCCGGCGTCCAGCCCGCCAGCCAGGGCCGCCGTCCTTTGCGTCACGCCCAGCGGATCAGGACCCGCGCCCGGGGCCTCCAACACCATCTCCCAAAACGGCCCCCAGAACTCTTGCGGGATCGGCACAGGTGCCAGCTCGCAATCAATCGCGCCAACCTTTGGTGCCGTCCCTAACCAACCCAAAGCCGCTGCGTCATAGATCCCTGCCAATCGTCCTGGAGCCGCCGCTGCGCCGTGCA
>JANLPX010000302.1:0-4216 GCA_031367485.1 Alphaproteobacteria bacterium
GAAATCCCGCCAACGGCTGCTGTCCATGATGAAGTGTTCATAGACGTGCTCGATCGTCGGCTTGTCGGACATTTGGTATCCCCCCGGACCCAATCGGTGATTTCAGACACTATTCGCCGTTCGAGGACGGGCTATGTCAACCGGCGATCTACGACGCGGCTCTGCTTTGGGTAATGCCGAACTGTGCGAGAGTCTGCCATAGTACCAAAAAGGCATTGGGGACGGGATGATGACGGGACGTGTCGCAGGCAAAGTGGCGCTGATCACTGGAGGAGCTTCAGGCATCGGTGCGGAATCGGCGCGGAGACTGGCGCGCGAGGGGGCTGCGGTGGTGGTAACCGACCTCAACAGCGACGCAGGAGAGACTTTGGTCGGTGAGATCATTGGAATAGGCGGTCAGGCCCATTTCATCGCTCATGACGTAACCTCGGAAGCTGACTGGGAACGCGCAGTGGCAGGGACCGTTGAGACATTTGGCCGCCTCGATATTCTGCTGAACAATGCTGGTATTGCCCAGACCGGCTTGACCCTGATGACCCACAGTCTTGAGGACTGGCGGCGCACCCTCTCGATCAATCTGGACGGTGTTTTTCTGGGTTTACGCTATGGCGGCCCGGCTATTGCTGAAAATGGCGGCGGGTCGGTGATCAACGTCTCCTCAATCATGGGCAAGGTCGCCTCGCCGGGGGCTGCAGCCTATTGCGCCTCAAAAGGCGGCGTCTTGATGCTAACCAAGGCTGCGGCGTTGGAATGGGCACCGTTGAACATTCGGGTCAATTCGATCCACCCTGGCTATATAGATACACCGTTGGTTTCCAAGGTGATCCGCGAGGTTGATAACGGCAATGAGCTGAGAGAGCTATTGATCAGCCGCCATGCCCTGGGTCGCCTAGGCCTGCCCCGCGAAATTGCCGATGCCGTAGTGTTCCTGGCCAGCGATGAGTCTAGCTTCATGACCGGGTCTGAGCTGGTGGTCGACGGTGGCTATACCGCGCAATAGGGTTGGTGAGATGACAACGCCGACCGACAATGCAATCGCCTTTAAGGCCTTGGGTAACGCCCGTCGGCTGCAAATTCTGAGCTGGCTGAAGAAGCCCCGTGCCCATTTCCGTGAGCAGGTGGACGGCGACCTGGTGACGGACGGGGTCTGCGGTCAGTTGATCGCCGAGAAGCTGGAGGTCAGCCAGCCTACCCTCTCAGAGCACATGCGGGTATTGGTCCAGGTCGGACTTGTGACGCCCAAGCGGATCAAGCAGTGGACGTTCTATCGGCGAAATGAAGCGCAAATCGCGGCGCTGACGTCGGTTCTGGCAGAGGATATCTGACCGCAGGTTTTGAGAACAATTGACGAACATAGTGCTATCGTTGCAAACTCCTGCCAATTACGGGGAAAACAAGCATGCCGACCGAAACCCTAAGTCCGCTGTTGCTCGCCGCCGCTGTGATCGGCGGCTATCTGTTAGGTTCGATCCCCTTCGGCGTTATCGTCATGAAGCTAGCCGGGGCCGGTGATCCCCGTGCCATAGGCTCTGGCAATATCGGGGCGACCAATGTTTTGCGCTCTGGTCGTCGCGACCTAGCGGCCCTGACCCTGATCGGTGACGGCGGCAAAGGCGCGGTGGCGGTATTGATAGCCTGGTTGGTCACCAAGGACGGGCCAAAGGATGCCCAGGCGCTGTTGACGGCGCTAGCTGGGGGGTCTGCGTTTCTAGGGCACCTGTTCCCAGTTTGGCTGGGGTTCAAAGGCGGCAAGGGGGTGGCAACCTTCTTCGGCACCCTGTTGGCAGCAGCCTGGCCCGTAGGTTTGGCTGCCGGAGCAACCTGGCTTGCCATAGCTTTTCTGTTTCGAATGTCGGCTTTAGCAGGGCTGACGGCAGCTGTGATGGCTCCAATCTTTGCGCTGTTTCTCTTTGATCGACCCTACCCGATCACGATGATGGCACTGTTCATGGCAGTGCTTATTTTCGTGCGTCATCAGGAGAATATAGTCCGGTTACTCAAAGGCACGGAGCCTAAGATCGGTGCCAAGAAAGAGCCTGCTTGAGACACGAGCTCACCTTCGCGGCACGACGCGATTGGTTGCGACTGGCGCGGACCGAGAATGTCGGGCCCGTAACCTTCGCTCAGCTAGTCAGCCGCTTTGGCGAGGCGTCGCTGGCGCTGGCTGCCCTGCCCGACCTCGCTCGACGCAGCGGCCGTTCGTCGCCGATGGTCATCCCGTCTGTTGCCGAGATCGAGGGCGAACTAGAGGCTGGCGAACATCTCGGCGCGCGCTTGATCTGCGCCTGCGAGGAGACATTTCCCTCTGCGCTAGCCGCCCTCGATCCGCCACCGCCGATCATCTGGACACGCGGTGATGCCAAGCGGCTGGAGGGCTTGTTGGTGGCGATCGTCGGCGCTCGTGTGGCCTCTGCCTCTGGTCAACGATTTGCGCGCGGATTGGCCGCCGAGCTCGGAGCAGCCGGTCACGTCGTCGTCTCAGGAATGGCGCGAGGCGTCGACGGCGCGGCCCACGAAGGTGCCCTGGAAACCGGCACGGTGGCCGTGCTGGGTGGCGGCATTGACGATGTCTATCCGCGCGAACACCGAGATCTCTACGAGCGCATCGTTGCGCGGGGATGCGTAGTGTCCGAAAGTCGACCGGGCCAGACCGCCCAGGCCAAGGACTTCCCCCGTCGCAATCGGATCATTGCCGGGTTGTCGCGCGCCGTTATCGTTGTGGAGGCTGAACTCCGCTCAGGCTCGCTGATCACAGCGCGATTGGCCGCTGAACAGGGCCGCGAGGTACTGGCGGTTCCCGGCTCTCCCCTCGATCCCCGCGCTCGGGGATGCAACGATCTGATCCGTCAAGGCGCGGCCGTCTGCGAAGGGATCGATGACGTGTTGCGGGCCTTGGAGGGGTTTCGCGGATTTGCCGAGCCGGACCGAACCTTTCAGCCTGCCCCGATAGCCGACGACGATCTTGACACACTGCGAGAAGAGATACACCGCCTGCTTTCGCCTACCCCCGTCCCGCGCGACGAAATCATCCGCGCCACCGGCGCGCCCGTGGCTGCCGTGCTGGCCGCGTTGACCGAATTGGAGATCGCCGGTCGGTTGGAGTTTGGGAACAGCGGCATGGTGTCGAGGCTGTAAAACGACCTGAGGTTCGTGTTTTTCGTGAGGTCTCTGGACAATATCCTTCCCTCTTTCACGCCACCCGTTGACACGGCATAGGCGTCGCCCCCACTTTCCGCACCCTTGAATTCCGGGCGCTCTGCCCTTTGGATTGCCCACCGCGCATGAACCTCGTCGTCGTCGAGAGCCCCGCAAAGGCCAAGACTATCAACAAATATCTGGGCTCGGACTATGTGGTCCTCGCCTCCTACGGCCATGTCCGCGACCTGCCGGCCAAGGACGGATCGGTGAAGCCGGACGAAGATTTCGAGATGTTGTGGGACGTCGATCCCAAGGCCGCTAAGCGTCTGAACGACATTGCCGACGCCGCCAAGGGCGCTGAACGCATCATCCTGGCTACCGACCCAGACCGCGAAGGCGAGGCCATTTCCTGGCACGTGCTCGAGGTTCTGCAAAAGAAGAAAGCCATCAAGGGCGCGAAGGTTGAACGGGTGGTGTTCAACGCCATCACCAAATCGGCCGTCACCGAGGCGATGAAGAACCCGCGCGACATCGATATGGAGCTGGTCGAGGCCTATTTGGCGCGCCGGGCGCTCGACTATCTGGTGGGCTTTACCCTGTCGCCGGTGCTGTGGCGCAAGCTGCCGGGATCGCGATCTGCCGGACGGGTGCAATCGGTGGCCCTGCGCTTGGTGGTCGACCGAGAAATCGAGATCGAACGCTTTAAGACCCAGGAATACTGGACGGTCGAGGCCGACGTTTCGGCCGGCGGCGACCCTTTCCTAGCCCGGATGGTGAAGCATCAGGGCAAAAGACTGACCAAGTTCGATCTGGGCAATGAAACTAGCGCCCACGCTGCGCAAGCCGCCGTCAAAACCGCGACCTTCAAGATCGCGTCCGTTGAAAAGAAGCCCGCGCGCCGATCGCCCGCCCCGCCCTTTACGACCTCGACTCTGCAGCAGGAGGCTTCGCGCAAACTCGGCTTCTCTGCCCAGCGAACCATGCAGGCCGCGCAAAAACTGTATGAAGGTATCGATATCGGTGGCGAGACCGTCGGTTTGATTACCTATATGCGGACCGACGGCGTGCAATCAGCCCC
>JANLPX010000382.1:0-2642 GCA_031367485.1 Alphaproteobacteria bacterium
GGCGAGCCGGTGTTTGGTCGACCCGCCAGCCAAGTGCCCATGAGCAAGGTGCTGATCCAGCTGTTTGAGATTACCGCCCTCTATGAAATGAAGCTGCGGCCTGAGTTGGTCCTGCTGCAGAAAACCATGATGACGGTGGAAGGCGTGGCCCGCCGCATCTGTCCTGATCATGACATCTGGTCGGCCGCCGATCCCGTGGTGCGCCGCTGGATGCTGCGAGAACTCGGCCCCGCGGCTCGGGTTAAGAGTTTCGCCGACGAGGGCTTAGAAGCTTTGCGCAACCTTGCACGGCTGATCGAAAACCCACCGACAGCTGTTCCGGCAGTTCAGCCGCCGAGCGAGAGGTCCTCGCTCTTCTGGTTCGCGATGGGTTCCATGATCGCAGCAGGCGCTTTCGTGGTTGCGAGCCTGCTGCGTTAGGTAAGGTTCGACCACGCGGAGTGACGATCAGCCATCGGTGCTGTTGTCTTTCTTATCCCGACGATCCGCGCGGGCGGTCTGGCGCCCAGCTTCACGTGACTTTTGCTGTTCCCAATATGCCCCGCCTTGATCGGGCTTAAACATGGCGCGTGGCGCGCCGTCCTTGTTGGCCACCGCAAAGACATTGGACTTGGCATCATAAAACAGAACATCGCCGTTGGTGCGCTTAAGCTTCTGCGTCCCGGCCGGTGGATTATCGACAAAGCTGTGGGCCTTCTTCACATAGGCATCGAGATTGGACGCTCCGAAGTCTTCGCCGTTGCGATCAAAACTGCGCCGGGCGTTTTCTTCAGGTGAGCCCTTGCGGCTGGATGACCACATGGGTTTGCCATCGACCATTGCGACGGGACCGTCATCTCTGCGGCTTGCGCGGTCGCCCTTATCTGCCGAAGCCCGGTCTTCATAGGAAGACCCTGACGACGCGGCGCTCGTGTCGGCAAGTCCCTGTCGGCCTCCGCTGTCACTGCGCGTCGCCACGGCAGAGCTCCGCTCACACCCGACCACCAACACCAGGGCTACGCCCAAACTCAAGACTATTCCGGCTTTCGACATGTGCCTTCTCCCTGCACGGATCAGTTGAAGGAACAAATAAAGAACAATGCTCGGCGTTTGTCGAGTCCCTTTGTTTGGCCTATGAGGCTAAAGCGGTCGTGGAGGGTTTGAGCGCCTTGTTGGAAAAGCGGGTTCTATTGATCGTGGGTGGCGGAATCGCCGCCTATAAGAGCTTGGAACTGGTGCGCCTGCTTCGCAAAGCTGGGATTGCCGTGCGCCCTGTCCTCACTGTGGCCGGGGCTGAGTTTGTCACCGCCTTGACGCTTGGCGCGCTTTGCGAAGACCGCGTCTACCGAGACCTCTTCTCCCTGAACGATGAAGCTGAGATGGGCCACATCCAACTGTCTCGTTCTGCAGACCTTGTCGTGGTCGTGCCAGCGACGGCGGACCTGATGGCAAAAGCCGCCAACGGTCTGGCCAATGATCTAGCCTCCACGACTTTGCTCGCGACGGACAAGCCGGTGCTAATGGCTCCGGCCATGAACGTGCGGATGTGGGATCATCCCGCCACGCGGCGCAATCTGGCGACTTTGCAGTCTGATGGGGTCAAGTTCGTCGGACCTGATGAGGGTGCCATGGCCTGCGGCGAATACGGCTTTGGCCGGATGGCAGAGCCCGCTGAAATCTTCGAGACGATCATCGGACTGTTGGCGGGGGGCGATAAGCCGCTGGCCGGCAAGAGCGCGATTGTCACGGCGGGCCCAACCGCCGAGCCCATTGATCCTGTGCGGGTCTTGACCAATCGCTCCAGCGGCAAGCAGGGGTTCGCCATCGCCCAGGCACTGGCCGAGCTCGGTGCGCGGGTGACCCTAGTGGCAGGTCCAGTTTCGATGACGACCCCCAAAGGCGTCCGGCGTGTAGACGTCGAGACCGCAGAGCAAATGCTTGCGGCGTGCGAGGCGGCATTGCCTGCCGATATCGCGGTCTGTGTTGCGGCGGTGTCCGACTGGCGTCCTGCGTCTGTTGCGTCGACCAAGACCAAGAAGACCGGGGATGGCCCGCCAACCATCGCGCTGATCGAGAACCCCGACATTCTAGCGACCCTGTCAAAGTCGGCCCACCGGCCCAAGCTGGTCGTCGGGTTCGCGGCGGAGACCAACGACGTCGAAGCCTATGCCCAGGCTAAGCTCGCCAAGAAGGGCTGCGACTGGATCGTGGCCAATGACGTCTCGATCGCAGGCACCATGGGCGGGGACGACAATGCGGTGTCGGTGTTCAGCGCCTCTGGTGTTGAGCGCTGGGATCGCGCCCCCAAATCCGAAGTTGCCCGCAAGCTGGCCGCCCGCATGGCGCAGGAGTTTACGTGAAGCCTGTCATCCCGGTGGTGCGTCTGGCCCACAATCAAGACTTGCCGCTGCCAGCCTATGAGACTGCTGAGGCCGCTGGTATGGATCTGCGCGCCGCCGTGCCTGAGCACGAACCCATCGTGCTGAAGCCAGGTGCCAGAATTGCGGTGCCGACGGGCCTCTCCTTTGCGATCCCGTCGGGCTTTGAGGGTCAGGTACGGCCACGCTCCGGCTTGGCGCTGAAATCGGGCATCACCCAGGTCAATACGCCAGGTACCATCGACGCCGACTATCGCGGTGAGGTGAAGGTGATCCTGATCAATC
>JANLPX010000394.1:0-1782 GCA_031367485.1 Alphaproteobacteria bacterium
CCGTATTAACTCAGGCAGCCTGAGTTTGGGTTTTCGGGGGGACGAGGCTCGGGAGCGGGCGGCCGTCGTGGGCGGCGGTGAGGCATTGGGTGAGGAAGCCCCAGACGTGGCCGCCGTGTTGCCGGCAGGTTTCAACAACGCTCCAGATATTGGCAAGGTATTTGGCGCCGGACTCGCTCTTCGGGCCGTGGCTTTGCCGGCGCCAGATCACTCCGTGGCGGATCGAACGCTCGGCGGCGTTGTTGGTCGGCTCCACGTCGGCGCAAAAGGCAAAGCGATAGAGCGACGCCTCCCGGTCCGCCAGTTGGCGGCACGTTCCGCCGGTCTTGGCGCAGCCGCTCTCCGCGCCGCGTTGCAGCGCGGCCTTGAAGCGGGTTCGGAAGCCGGCGTCCGCCCTCATTTTCCGTGCGAAGTCGGGCTTGGTCATGGTCTTGTCCCGGACCCGATGCCAGTATCCGAACAGTTCGTCCGACAACGCCAGCAATTCCCGCCCCGCCTCCGATCCGGCGCTCTTCCGGTCGATCATGGACTGAAAATCCCGCCGCAAGTGAGCCCAACAGAACTGATGATGGCTGGCCGGCAGGTGGCCATAGAGGCTGTGCCGGTCGCTCGCAGTGATTTGGGCATGGTCCGGGCCGATCAGTTTGACCAGTTCCTCCCGCTTCCGGCCGGGCACGATTTGAAAGACCGTGCCGACGGTCGTGACCATCGCCCACAGCCAGCGACCCTTGCCCATCGACGTCTCGTCGATGTTGGCCGGGGCCTGGCGGGCGGCGGCCAGCAACTCGTCGGCGACCGGCTGGATGATCTCCCCCGCTTCCGCCTCGACGGCGCAGACCTGCCCGGCCGAAATCGACACGCCAAACAGGTCATTCAACAGATGGGCGGCCATCTCCTTGCTCAAACGGTATTGACCGGTGAGCAATGTCACGCAGGCCCGCAGTCGCGGACCATCCTGGCCGGCGACCTCGTCGGGCAGTTCGCCGCAGGTTGAGACACCGCAGGAGCAAACCAGCCGGTGACGCCGGTATTCGGTGACGACCGGCTTCACCGGCGGGAGTTCCGTGACTTGATATCGCAACGGGTTTGGGTCCGTTCCCGTCAACGGCCGATCACAATTTCGACAGGCCGCCGGAAGGCAGTCGGCCAGATGGTCGCATTGATCGGAGGGAATCAGGTCGCGGGTTTGTCGGGGATGCCCCGGCTGTCCGCCCCGCTTGTTCCCGGACGGCGCCTGGGGCGGCGACCTCTTGACCGCCGGGCCGTCGCTCGACGGCGGCTTCGAGGAATTCAGGGAGTTTTGGCCGAGTTTCGCCTCCAGTTCCGCGACTTTCGTCTGCAAGGTCCGGATGATCGCCAGCAACTGCTCGATGAACGCCACCGCCGCCGACGGAAACGTCTCCCTCATCTCCGGCGTCAGTGGCGGCACGTCCATGCGTCACAATCTACCAAATGACCGGCCCTGGCGCAACCCCGGGCCGTGAACTCGTACGAAAAAAGGAGTCATGACCGTCAAGGATGGGATGGCCGGGGCCGCCATCTGGACCGACGAGGATATGATCATTGGAATCGGCGGGAGCCATACCGCCGGAGTGGGAATCAATGTCACCAACAACTATGAAATTTACGGATTCCACTCGGGCGGGGCCAACGTGGCGATGGCTGACGGTTCCGTGCGATTCTTGAAAGACTCCCTCAAGCTGTCGCTTCAGGCCGCCTACGTCACCATGGCCTGCGGCGAAATCACCAATGACTAAAGCGACATTGCCTGAAAATTGCTTC
>JANLPX010000400.1:0-2529 GCA_031367485.1 Alphaproteobacteria bacterium
ATAGCGGCGAGGGTTTAGACTGGGCGACCGCAGAACATCTGGCTTTTGCGGGCCTTCTGGACGAAGGCTTTCCCGTTCGATTGGCGGGGCAAGACACCGTTCGCGGGACCTTCACCCAGCGCCATTGCGACCTGATCGATCAGACCACCGAAGAACACTATACGCCTCTGGCCAATCTGCGGCCCGATCAAGCCCATTTCGAAGTCATCGATAGCCCGTTATCGGAAGAGGCGGTGCTTGGCTTTGAATATGGGTTCTCACTGGCAGACCCTAAGACTCTTGTTCTCTGGGAGGCTCAGTTCGGCGACTTTGCCAATGGAGCCCAGGTGGTGATCGATCAGTTCATCTCCTCAGGTGAGCGCAAATGGCTTCGCATGAGTGGCTTGGTCCTGCTGTTGCCGCACGGCTATGAGGGTCAAGGGCCAGAGCACTCCTCCGCCAAGCTTGAGCGCTTCCTGCAACTCTGTGCCGAAGACAATCTTCAAGTCGTGAACTGCTCGACCCCGGCCAACTATTTCCATGCCCTGCGCCGTCAGATGCGGCGGGAATTCCGCAAGCCGCTGATCGTGATGACGCCCAAGTCGCTGCTGCGGCACAAGAAGGCTACGTCGAAATTATCGGAGATGGCGGAGGGATCGTCGTTCCACCGCGTGCTGCATGACGACGCCGAGCGTCATCAACACACCACCATTGAGCTGGCCGCGCCCGATAAGATCCGCCGGATCGTACTCTGCTCGGGCAAGGTCTATTTTGATCTGCTGGAAGCGCGAGAAGAGCGCGGCATCAACGATGTCTATCTGATGCGCCTGGAGCAGTTTTATCCGTGGCCTGTGAAGTCGCTGTCTACTGAGCTATCCCGTTTCCCCAATGCTGATCTGGTCTGGTGCCAGGAAGAACCCAAGAACATGGGGGGATGGACCTTTGTCGATCCTTGGCTGGAACTGACCCTTGACCGGTTGAAGGTCAAAGCGAAGCGCGCTCGGTATGTGGGCCGCCCGGCTTCAGCCTCGACCGCCGCTGGCCAGATGAGCCGGCATTTGAAGGAATTGCAGACCTTCATCAACGACGCCTTCGCCTAACCCACTCGTCTATTCCACTAGTCAGAAAGTACACCCATGGCCGATATCATGACCCCCGCTCTGGGCGAGTCCGTCTCGGAAGCGACCGTTGCACGCTGGGCCAAGAAGCCGGGCGACACGGTCCGCAAGGACGAGATCTTAGTGGAGCTGGAAACCGACAAGGTCAGCCTAGAGGTGGCAGCGCCTTCTGACGGCGTGCTCGAGTCGATCGCCGCCGAAGAAGGCACGACGGTTGAGCCCGGAGCCCTTCTGGGTCGGGTTAAGGAAGGCGGGGTCGCCAGCGCCAAGCCTGCACCCAAGGCAGAAGCTCCCAAGGCGGCCGCGCCTCCAGCGCCGGAGGTTGCTGCACCTATAGTCGCCGCAGCACCTGCCATTTTGGCCCCGTCCGCCCAGCGTATCGTCGCCGAGAACAAGCTGGATACGGGTGCACTCACAGGGTCTGGCAAAGACGGGCGCATAACCAAGGGGGACGCCTTGGCTGCCCTTGAAGCTCGCGCGAGCGCTCCCGCGCCAGCCGCTGTCGCCCCGTCACCGCCGCGGGAAATCCACGCCCGCGAACAGAGGATCCGGATGACCCGGCTGCGCCAAACCATCGCGCGCCGGTTGAAGGAAGCCCAAAACGCAGCAGCCATGCTGACGACCTTCAACGAGGTCGACATGACCGCCGTCATGGCTCTGCGCAATCAATACAAGGACACCTTTGAAAAGACGCATGGGGTGAAGTTGGGCTTCATGGGCTTCTTCGTGAAGGCCTGCATCCATGCCTTGCAATCGGTGCCAGAGGTCAATGCCGAGATCGATGGTCAGGATCTGGTGTTCAAGAACCACTACGACATCGGGGTTGCCGTTGGGACCGATCGCGGTCTGGTGGTTCCAGTAGTTCGAGACGCTGACGCTATGACCCTGGCCGGCGTGGAGAAGGCGATCGGTGATCTGGGCAAGAAAGCCCGTGACGGCGCTTTGACAATGGATGACCTGCAGGGCGGCACCTTCACCATCTCCAATGGCGGCGTCTACGGCTCGCTGATGTCGACCCCGATCCTGAACGCGCCACAGTCAGGCATTTTGGGCATGCACAAGATCCAGGATCGCCCTATGGCCATCGGCGGTCAGGTGGTGATCAGACCGATGATGTATCTGGCGCTCAGCTATGATCACCGGGTGGTCGACGGCCAGGGTGCCGTGACCTTCCTCGTCAGGGTCAAGGAAGCCATCGAAGACCCACAGCGGCTATTGCTGGGGATCTAGTGTGCTGCCCTCCTTCCGCGACCAGAAAGACTGACCCATGGCCCAATACGACGTTATCATTATCGGGGGCGGCCCCGGCGGATACAATGCGGCTATCCGTGCGGGCCAACTGGGTATGTCCGTAGCCGTGGTCGAAAAGGGGCCCACGCTTGGGGGGACCTGCCTAAACGTGGGCTGCATGCCGTCCAAGGCATTGCTGCAT
>JANLPX010000428.1:0-4861 GCA_031367485.1 Alphaproteobacteria bacterium
GCGATTGAAGAAAATGTCATGAAGCACGCCCGTTGTTCGCGGGTCGCGCTCCGCCTCGGTTACAATCTCGACCTCCACAGCGAGCGTCGCGTCGCGCACCAGGTTCTTGGGCGCACCGAAGACTGGCGTCAGGCGATAACGATATTTGGTTTCCGGCTTGGCGGTGTAGTCGCCCCACTGAAAGGTCTGCACTGGGTGTTCAGAGGTTGGCACCGGGGTGCCGGGTGCTAAGCCCTGATCCTTGAACCGGAATCGCTTGATGCCGCGCAGGGCGTAGTTCTCGATCACCTGGCCGCTCTTGAACTCAGACCGCTCGACCATGAAGCCCAGCAAATTTCGCGACTTCGCCGGTCGCGGACCCACGAAATCCCAGGCCAATGTGACCACGTGAGTGCCCGAAATAGCTCGCAGTTCGAGCTTCGACCCGTGAGCATGCGCTCGCATCATCAACTCCTATGAACGGCAGCTCGCGCTGGACTGGAAGCCTCAATGGGTGACGTGCCCACACGCTATTCCCGAAGTGACGACAAATGCAATCGCGTTTCGTCGACTCGATTTCAAAGTATTGACAACATACCAACCGGTTGGTAGTTCCCCTCCAGCGAATGGAGAAACCCGAATGACCAAGACGATCACCATAAGCATGCCTGTCACCGATCTGGCGGCGTCGTTGGCGTTTTACACATCCCTGGGGTTTGAGAAGAATCCTGCCTTCTCTGGCGACACTGCGGCCCTCATGGTGTGGAGCGAGACGATCAGCGTGATGCTGCTCACCCATGATGCGTGGCGTAAGCTCACCGACCGGCCGATCCCGCCTCGCGCGTCCAGCGCTGTGGGGTTGATCGTTTCATGCGACAGTCGAGCGGCCGTCGACGGGATGAACGCCACCGCAGCAGCACATGGCGGAACCGCAGATATCAATCCCATTGAGGATCACGGGTTCATGTACACCCGCGATTTCGCCGACCCAGACGGTCAAATCTGGGGGGCCATGTGGATGGATCCCAACGCCGCTCAGCCCCACGCCTAGCTCAAAGCGAGATCACAAGGGAAACGAAAATGCTGATCAAGATTCTTGTCCTGCTGGTGATCGCCGTGGGTGCCTTGCTAGCCTATGTCGCCATTCGGCCCGACACCTTCCGCATAGAGCGGACCACGCGCATCGCAGCGACGCCGGAGAAAATCTTTCCGCTGATCGTCAGCTTGCGAGCGTTCAATAGTTGGAACCCCTTTTCCAAGGGCGATCCAGCTATGCAACTCACCTACCGGGGGCCAGAGAGCGGCGTCGGGGCAGCCTATAGTTGGACGGGTGGACGGTCAGGCTCAGGCGATATGTCGGTGACTGAGGTCCATGCGCCCAGCCAAGTCACCATGGATTTGAACTTCCTCAAGCCGATGGCGGCCAGCAACAAGGCGGTGTTCACCCTTCACCCAGTCGATGGCGGCACTGAAGTGAGTTGGGCCATGAGCGGCACCAACGCCTTCGTGCACAAGCTGTTCGGCTTGGTGTTCAACTCCGACAAGATGGTGGGCGGTGAGTTCGCCAAGGGCTTGGCGGATCTCAAGACGCTGGTTGAGTCATGAGCGACGTCCAGGTTTTGGCAAAGCGACCCAGCGCCCGGGAGCTTATCCTCGATGCAGCGCTGCGGATCGTTCGTGAGCAGGGCTATAGCGCGACCTCAGTAGACGACCTGTGCCGCGCTGCGGGCGTGACCAAGGGAGCCTTCTTCCATCACTTCAAGTCCAAGGAAGATTTGGCGGTGGCGGCGGCCAAGCATTGGACGCAGACCACCGAGGCCAAGTTCGCCCGCGCGCCCTACCATCAACACGCTGACGCCCTGGATCGGGTGATGGCCTATCTAGATTTCCGACGCGGGCTGATCCGTGGCGAGCCAGCCACCTTCAGCTGCTATGCCGGCACGGTGGTGCAGGAGACCTATCAAACCAACCCGCTGATCCGCGACGCCTGTTTCGACTGTGTGGAGGCCCACGCCCAGAGCCTGGAGGCGGATCTCGCCGAAGCCATTGCGACCCACGGCGTCTCGGAGACGGCTGAGAGCCTGGCCCTGCACATCCAGGCGGTGCTGCAGGGGGCCTTCATCCTGTCCAAGGCCAAGAACGACCGGCAGATCGCCATCGATAGCATCGACCACCTGCGCCGCTATTTCGAGATGTTGTTCAACACCCCAAACCGCGAGGAGATCCCGTCATGATCAGCCGCCCAACCACCTCCCTGCCGGAGGGTATGAGCTTTCTCTCCCCGCACTTGGTCTGCGCCGGAGCATCGGACGCCATCGAATTCTACAAGAAGGCCTTTGATGCCATCGAGATGATGCGGCTACCGGGTCGCGAAGGAAAGCTGGCCCATGCGGCGATTTCGATCCTGGGATGCTCGGTGATGCTGGTGGATGAAGACATCGAATACGGCATGATTTCGCCCAAGACCCTGGGCGGCACGCCGGTGACCATCCATATCGGCGTCAGCGACGTAGACGCCGCCGTGGCCCAGGCGGTAGCCGCCGGAGCGATGGTGACCATGCCGGTCGCCGACATGTTCTGGGGCGACCGTTACGGCGTGATCCAGGACCCGTTTGGACATCTGTGGTCTATCGCGACGCCCGGGGCCAATCCGCCACGCGGGGAAGACCTGGTAACCGCGATGCAGAACGCGTGAGGTGAGTGCGATGACGAACGAGAGCCAAGTCAGCGTCCAGAACGCCGTCAGTCCGGGCCACGTGCGAAATCTGAACGCCGGAAAGTTCGAGGCGATGAAGGCCGCCTACCTGAAGGTGTTGCCCAGCACGGAACCCGGCCTGACGCCCAGGGAAATCCAGTCGGCCCTATTGGAGCATCTACCACGGGACCTGTTCCCCGGCGGGGCCAAGGCCGGATGGTGGGCCAAGTCTGTGCAACTGGATCTAGAAGCCAAGGGCGTGATTGCCCGTCAACCGAAGGGGCCTGTGCGCCTTCACCGCGTCTAATCAAGGAGAATTTGTCATGAGCTATGTAGATGGATTTGTGATCCCGGTGCCCCTGGCCAATCGGGAAGCCTATCTGAAAACCGCCCAAACGGCTGCGCCGCTGTTTCTGGAGCATGGGGCATTGCAGGTGGTGGAGTGTTGGGGCGACGACTTGGCCAAGGGCCACACCACCGACTTTTTTACTGCCGTTAAGGCCGAGGACGGTGAGACCGTAGTTTTCTCCTGGATCATCTGGCCCTCGAAACAGGCCCGAGACGAAGGCAATGCCAAGGTTATGGCCGACCCCCGCATGATGATGGAAGACCAGCCGATGCCGTTCGATGGCAAGCGTCTGATTATGGGTGGGTTTTCGACCATGCTCGATACCGCAGCGGGGGGCTGACCATGTCGAAGATTGCGCCCTGTCTATGGTTCAACGGCCAGGCCGAAGAGGCCGCTGAGCTCTACATCTCGCTCGTCGGTGACGGCGAGATCACCGCAGTGTCTCGCTATGGCGACGGAATGCCATTCCCGGCCGGGACCGCGATGATGGTTGAGTTCACACTCAATGGTCAGCGGTTTCAGGGGCTGAACGGCGGCCCGCACTTCCCTTTCACTGAGGCGATTTCCCTATCGATGAATTGCGACGACCAGGCCGAGGTGGACCGTCTGTGGGACGGGCTGATCGCCGGGGGCGGATCACCTTCGCAATGCGGTTGGCTGAAGGACCGGTTCGGTGTTTCGTGGCAGATCGTACCCGCCGCCATGGGCCGCATGCAGAAGGAAGGCACCAGCGAACAGGTCGGGCGGATGATGGGGGCCATGATGAAGATGGCGAAACTGGACGTCGCTGCTCTGGAGGCGGCTTTTCGAGGTTAGGGTTGAATCCCAGACTCGAGCGAACTAAACTAACTAGACTTAGTTCACTCGAGACTCCGCCATGCTCACGGTCAATATCCACGACGCCAAGACCCGCCTTTCGGCCTTGATCGCTGCGGCAGTAGAGGGTGAGCCCTTTATCATCGCCAAGGCGGGCAAACCCCTGGTCAAGGTCACGCGGATCGAGGCGCCGGAAAAAAGTTCGGTGCGCCGACTAGGCTTTATGGCCGGAGAGATCGAAGTCCCTGACGACTTTGATACTATGGGCCAGGCCGAAATCGAACAGATGTTCGGCTTGTCGGAGTGAGGTTTCTTCTCGATACGCACCTCTTGCTTTGGGGTGCCGGGTCGCCAGAGCGTATCTCTCCAGAGACACGTGACCTTCTCAAAGACACTGACCATGAGATGATGTTCAGCCCGATCAGTCTCTGGGAGATCGCCATCAAACGTGCCCTTGAGCGCCCCGACTTCCGCGTCGACGGGCGGGTCCTCCGACGCAACCTGTTGGACGACGACTTTACGGAGTTACCGGTGACCAGCGACCATGCACTGGGTGTCCAAAATCTGCCCCTGTTGCACAAGGACCCCTTTGATCGCCTGCTTATTGCCCAGGCCGTGGTTGAGGGGGTGACTTTGCTGACCTCAGACCGGTTGGTCGCGCAGTATCCAGGCTCGGTGCGTTTGGTTTGACCCTCCCCTACCGCGAGATGGGCACGCCACACATCGACGCGCTGAGCAGATCGCTCAGGCTGATCAATTCGCGATCCCGCCACAGCAGGCCACCAAAGAACGCGGTCTGAACCACGAAAACCACGACCAGGCTAAGCGCGGCCACCGCCCGCAGGTAGTCGGGCCATCCCAGCCGGGCCTCAACCGGGCGCACGGCCGAAGAACCGGTCGAAATAGAACATGCGCGGGTGGGTGAGCAGCAATAGCAAGGGGCCAATAAAGGTGCCGGGAACATCGCCGCTGAGCTGCAGGTTGGCGGTCAAGCCCAAGCGGGTGGCGTCGCTCAGCATCAC
>JANLPX010000355.1:0-3069 GCA_031367485.1 Alphaproteobacteria bacterium
CACACGCGCAGGGTTCTAATTCAAACACTATTGAAGAATTGGTGATCACCGCTGAAAAGCGTGAGCAAAGCCTTCAGGATGTGCCGGTCGCTGTGACCGCCTTTACGTCCGAGAAACGCGACTTGATCGGCGTCAATACCATCGCCGACATGACGAACTTCACGCCGGGTTTATCCTATTCCAGCCAGTTGGACCGCACCACGTTGCGCGGCGTCGGCCGGAATACCAACGTCCACGCGGCTGACGGCTCCGTCGCGATCTATAATGACGGTATCTATACCTCTTCGACCGTGTTGGCCGGTGCCAAGGGCCCGATCTTCACCGATCGGGTCGAAGTTCTGCGCGGTCCGCAAGGCACGCTGTACGGCCGTAACTCCATCGGCGGCGCGATCAACATCCTCTCCAAGCGCCCGACAGAAGATCCCTATGCCGAGGTACGCGCCACCTACGCCAACTATAATCGCAGCCTGCTCGAGTTTGCTGTCTCCGGCCCGACGCCGATCCCGAACGTCTATTATCGCGTCGCCGGCAACTGGGACAAGCAGACCAAGGGCTATATCGACAACATCATTCCGGGCAAGCCAGACGAAGGCAATATCATCGACACCAAGATCCTGGAGGGTCAACTCCAGTTCAAGTTCAACGATAATTTCGAAGGCTGGTTTACCCTCACCGGCATCAATTGGGACAACGGCGGCGGCGGACCTGGTTCGCGTCAAAGTTGGGCTCCGACGCCATATGCGACCTATGAAACGGTCAATGCCGCCTTGGTCCAAAACCCCGGCTATGGCTGCTCGGGAATCCCGACAGCCGTGGTCAATCTGAATCCTCAGGGATGCGTCAACCCGGCCATCAATGACCCACGCAAGATCGCCAACTCGGTGCCCTATAAGGTTGCCCTGCGTGACACCTTCATCTTCGCCAGTGAGTGGATCTATCACCTCGACGGCATGGATTTGAAGTACCTCGCTGGCGGCACGAAGTACCACTATTACCTAGATGGTCCGACGCCGGCCGATGCCGTGGCACCGATCACCTCTTATACGCTGCCCGGTGGCTTAGTGATCAATCCACGCTACGCCTTCAACTATCAGGAAGACGAACGCTGGTTCAGCCATGAGCTGAACCTGTCCTCCAGTGGAGACGGCGCGCTTCAGTGGCTAGCTGGCCTCTATTCTTACCATGAGACCTATAATCAGCCGGTCTACACGACCATGTTCGATCAGGCTCAGGTGGACGGTCCGGCCTATGCGCCGCTTTGCGGGCAAACCGGTGGCGTTTGCGCGCCGAATTTCCACCGCCGCATCTATGACGACCGGCCGCATCTCGACATCAAATCAACGGCTATCTTCGGTCAGCTCGATTGGAAGATGAACGAGACTTGGAAGGCTACCTTCGGTCTTCGCTATTCTGAGGACCACAAGTACGGAACCGAGTCCGTGCGGGTGAACTGCTTTGCGGTTGCAGCCTGCTTTGCAAAGCCCGAATTGAACGCGTTTATCCCAGGCGGCATTCCCCTGGTTGACTTGACCCAGTTGCCTTCGGTGGTTTCGGCTCCTGCGGTCGGTACTCCGCTCCCCAAGGGCGTTGTCAGCCGGACCACTTATGATCCCGCAACGGGCTTTGCCAGCCGGAAGTACGATGATACCTGGTCGGCGGTTACGGGAACCCTGGGGATCCAGTGGGAACCGGATGCCGATACCAATGCCTATGCCCGCTATAGCCGCGGCTACAAGGGTGGCGGTTTCCGGATCGGGATCGATACGGTGCTTGGCGCTTCACCGACCACCGACGCCGAACATGTGGATGCGTTCGAAATCGGGTTCAAAAAGACATTCCCGAGTTTGAACCTCCAGACCAATGCGGCACTGTTCTACTATAACTATAAGAACGCTCAGGTGCCTTTGACGATTGCCCAAACGGCCGGCGGCCTTGGTCAAGCCAACTCGATCTTCTACAACATCCCCGAGGCGATCAGCCAAGGCTTCGAGTTGGAGACGATTTGGCAGCCGATTGACCACCTGCAGATCTTGTTCAACTATAGCTACAACGACGCACACGTGTCGGAGTCGCTTGGAACGATCGACGCTGCTGACCCTGCGGCGTTGGATCCACAGGCCCGCCCGCTCATTTCTGCAGCCTCTTGCTATAGCGGGACCTACGGCCAAACAGCCGGCGGTGCCAGCAAGCCTACCGGAACCACATCCTGCGCAGCGGACATCTACACTAGCCCCTACGCAGTTGTGAATGCTGCGGGAGTTACGACGGCGACCTCAAGCTCGCCAAATCCAAACGGTGGCTATCAGCGCGGCCAAAATCTAAGCGGCAACCAATTGCCAAATGCCGCCAAGAACAAGATTGCGGTAAACGTCAACTATTCTTGGCAGCTGGAAAACAGTCGCCTGATTGGGTCGATCAGCTATCTCTGGCGCGACGAAACCTACGGCAGCATCTTCAACCGCAGCTACACCAAGTCACCCTCGTGGGACCAGATTGATGCGCGCATCGCCTGGAAGCCCGACAGTGACAAGCTGACCGTTATTCTCTGGGCGAAGAACCTAGCCGATACAATCGGCTACGAGGGTGGCGCTGGCGCTGGTCGTAAGGCGGGTTCCAATCAAAACAATCCGTTGCTGGGCCAAATCACTACAAACCTTACCCAAGGCGTTGCTACGGCCTATCCGCTGACCCCGCCACGGACCTACGGGATCGAGCTGCAGTACAAGTTCTACTAGGCACTAACCTAGCGGAAGGTGTGGCGCCTCGGTATCAGCGCCGCATAAGCGTACGACTTTAGTATACCTCAACCATAGCCTTGAAGGGCGTGACGGACCCCCGTTACGCCCTTTCTTTTTGCCGAAATTGCCTAATCAAATCAGTGCCCAAATTGAGTATCGGACCCTCAAGGACAAGCCGGTTTGAGCTCGCTGCCTCCGCAAACCCTTCAAATTCCCCGGATTGACGGATTCGATGAGATGCAGCAGGAAAATTCTTTGAACGCGGAATAGCGTCTTTTCTTGAGGCTATGGGAGGTTTTTTAGCATGCGTAAGACCACACTTCTTGCAACC
>JANLPX010000480.1:0-2476 GCA_031367485.1 Alphaproteobacteria bacterium
CATGGGTAGGAATGCCACCATGCTGTCGTTCTCTGGGTTCGCTAATTCCGAGACGGCCACGCCGGGTGAATATCGTCGATCACGAAAGCATGGGCTTCGCTCTTTCCACCCGCATGATCTTCGCGCAAATGGACATGGTCAGGCGCGAGATCGTCATGGCTATGCGCGACCAGTTCGGGATCGTGCGACGGCCAAATCCATAGCGCCGCGATGGTGCCGATGCCCGCAACCAGCGCCAGCACAGCGAATGCCGCGACTTGGCCGACGCCCGCTCCAATCTGTCCTGCAAGCGGATAGGTGATCAGCCAGCAACCATGGCTGAGCGCGAACTGGGCAGCAAAGACAGCAGGCCGGTCATCGGCATTGGCCGAGCGACGGAGGAGCCGCCCCGACGGAGTGACGCTCATCGAATAGGCTATGCCGAGGACAAACCAGCCCGCCAGCAATAGCGGCCAATAGGCGCTACTCTTGCCAAAAAGCATGGTGAGGATGGCCATCGCGCCAAGGCCGAACGTCAACATCGCGGCTGCGCTTGCCATCAACGTCCGATCGCTGATTTTGTCGAGCAAGCGAGGGATGAAGAATGCCGCGAACATCGAGCCGCCGCCATAGGCCGCAAGCGTTAGCGCCACTTCCCTTTGGCCAAAGCCGAGTCCCCCGCGCACAATGACGACGGTGTTGACGATCACCATTGAGCTTGCAGCCGCTGAGGCAAGGCTGAGTGCGAGCAGTCCCTTGAGACGCGGTGTCTTGAGGTAAATCCTCAGGCCCCGCGTGGTCTTGGTCCAGATGCCGCCAGCGCGCGATTTGGCAGGCGAGCGCGGCAACGCGACCGATACCACCAGCAAGGCGGAGCAGATGAAGCCGATCGAGGTGCCGGCAAAAAGCCAGTGGAAGCTGATCACCGAGAGCAATCCCGCCGCCAATATCGGGCTGACAAGGCTTTCCATGTCATAGGCAAGCCGCGAGAGCGAGAGCGCACGGGTGTAGTCGCCTTCGTCGGGCAGCACGTCGGGGATCGTTGCCTGAAACGTCGGAGTGAACGCCGCAGAGGCCGATTGCAGCACAAAGATCAGGACGTAAATCTGCCACACCTGATCGACAAACGGCAAGCTGAGCGCGACAGCGGCGCGCACCAGATCCATTGTGACGAGGAAAGCACGGCGCGGGAGTCGGTCGGCGAAGGCGCCGACGACCGGCGCGACGCCGATATATGCGACCATCTTGATCGCCAGTGCTGTACCAAGCACCGCGCCAGCGTTGCCGCCCGCAATGTCAAAGGCGAGCAAGCCGAGCGCCACCGTGGCAAGTCCGGTGCCAACGAGAGCGATAATCTGCGCACCGAGCAGATGGCGATAAGTGCGATTGGCGAGGACCGATATCATGCCGACAATTCTCCGCTCCGAGGCGCGAGCGCCTCACTAAGCTTACAACGCGCAACCGTCCATGTCGGCAACTCCCGCTCAATCGGTCAAGCTCACCTCACAGCGTAGTGAGATTCGCGATCTTGCGGTCCCCATGACGTCTCAAAATCGACCGGTTTGGGGTGAGCGCAGATTTGCCAGTCTGGAATGGACGCCGATATGAAATCGGCGTTTTGGCAATAGTTGCAACCGTAGCAATAAACTAGCGAGGAGCACGAAAAACAAGCCCATCGATGCCCAAGGATCCGAGTGATATTGCTGCGCGCCCGACCGATATAAACATGACTGCTAGGGCCACGGCTGTGATCAAGATTAAACAATGCGGGGTCGGACGCGGCACCAAATGGAGGAAAGCTGATCAGGTCCTAGATCGCGGGATGGATATGGAACTTTCCGCCGCTTGGCGAGTTAGTGAAGGTGAACCGCTGCGCCGCATTCGGTGACATTGATTCATCCTGATCTCCTCACATCATAGAGAATGCCGAATGAACGTGTCGCTGGTCTTGACGCATCCAGCGGCAGTTTGGGCACCTTTGACGCGACCTTTGGCTTTGGGCCTTGTGGCAGCAACGATTCTGTTGAGCACCCCTTCCAACGCCGCTCAGTCGCAGTGTTCGCCGAGCGAGCGCTGGAATCCTGACATGAAGATGTGCGTGCCCAACAGGGAAGCTGTTCCGGGAACCATTGTTGACGAGCCAAAGTCCAATCAAGGCCCGGCAGCGGCTCCAGATGCCATGCCAACTCCGCACACAACGTCCAGCCCAACCATGGACATGACCGATCGCAGAAAGAACGAATCCCCGTTCATGCTGCAGATCAATCAATTTGCGGTCTATTCGCACACAACCGGGCCGCGCGGAGGGTCACGTGTGACCGGCCCTGGCAACTGGATGCTGATGTACAACCACGACCTGACACCTGGCAATCAATTGCGTGTCAGCATTATGGCGTCGCCCGAACAATTGACCGTGGGCGACAAGGGGACGCCGCAACTCCTGCAGACCGAGAATATCGACAACATGCATGCCCATGATACGATCATGGCGCTTGAG
>JANLPX010000498.1:0-2293 GCA_031367485.1 Alphaproteobacteria bacterium
TCGCGTCCTTCGTGCCAGCCGTCGTGAGCATAATGTGTCACGGGGTCGATTCTGGCCTGAGCGACATCGCCATAGGTCGCCCTATAGAAGTTGCCGTCTACCGCAGTAGCAATTCGGCGATATACTTGCTCCGATGAGGCCCCGGCGGCCATGTGGTATTATTCCTGTGCGACGCATCTGGTGTGTGCAACAGAAGCAGATGGCGATCAACCGCAGCGACCCATGACACCGAATTTGACCCGAAAGACCCCGGCTCCGCAGCGCGTTGCATACCTTGTCCTTGGAATGCACCGGTCGGGCACCTCCGCCATGACCCAGGTGCTCGCTCTGGCGGGGGCGACCTTGCCCGACAATGTGATGCCCGGCGATGATTTCAATTCTAAAGGCTATTTTGAGCCTTGGCGGATCGCGGTCTTCAATGATGAACGACTCCGGGCAGCCGGCGGCGCGTGGGATGATGCATTTTCCCATCCGTATGTGGAGGTATCAGACCCTGAAGGCTGGCACGCACGCGCCAGGCGACTGTTTCGCCAGGAATTTCGCCGAACCCGATATCCCTTACTTAAAGACCCGCGTGTCTCGGTCCTGCTTCCGCTCTGGCGTTCTGTCCTGGCGTCCGAGGGCCTAGTTGCTCGTTGCGTGATACCCGTCCGCCATCCGTTGGCGGTCGCGGGATCACTCGCCAAGCGGGATCAATTCCCGATCGTGAAATCTGTCCTCCTTTGGATTGCCTATATGGTCGCCGCCGAAGCAGGCAGCCAAGATCTTCCCCGGGCGTTCGTAGACTACGAGTCCCTTTTGGCAGACTGGCGGCCAGAGCTCGCACGAATGGAAACTTCCCTGGGCGCACCGATGCCCAAGATGAACGCGACAATTGCCCAGCAGATTGACGACTTCCTGAGCCCAGACTTACGCCACAACGCCTCTCAAGGAGACCTGAGGGCGCTAGGAGAAATCGGCGAGGTCGCCGCTGAAGTCTATGCTTGGTTTAGGGCGAGTGCGGCGGGCGACCTGCCTGGGCGATCGCCTTTGCAGCGCGCACTGAGTCTGTTGATCAAGATGAAATCGGAGATTGGCGTGTTTGTCTCTCCCGTCACCAGCGCCCTAAATCTTGCCAAGTCGGAGCTGGCGACGACCCAAGCTGCATTTGAAATCGAGAGATCTCGTCGGATCGCTAAGGAGATTGAGGTGGCATCACTTATTTCCGAGCGGACTGAGTTTGAGGCCGTTCTAGATCAGCTGATCGAGGTGCCGCATTCATGGTCTGAGGGACTGGCTTAGCCTGCAGGGCTGCGGTGTCGGTGCCGAAGAGATCGCCTGGGTCATTGGCCACGGCGACTTGATGAATCGTGAAGGCGCCGCCAGCGACGTCATCAAGATCCATACGAAGTTGATCAATCACAGACATCTTCCAATCGTCGGCGCCGGCGCGCAACCGGTGCATATCGTAGGCAAATATCACCGTTTCATTCAGCCGTGGGTTCCGGCCAGAAATAGGCTTGGCGTAGTAGCGCTGATCTTCTCCGTGAGCGGCCGTGGAGTAATAGAGGGCTCCGTCCCAGGCGGAGCCGGATTGAGTCCGAGTGAGGCGCACGATCACCAAGGATCGCGTGCGGCCATTGATGTGGAGGCCTTTGGGCGATCGAACGATAACATCAGGATCGGTCTCGGAAACCTCAAGGCCAGATTTAGCAGATGGTATTCCGACGCCGTTGGAGACGACAAATCCGTCGGTAGTTCCGTCGAAAGTCCAAAGCCTCTCCGCCCGCAAGGGTTGGCCTTTAGCGACGAATAGGGACTTTGCTGCATCCCACTGGATCACACCTAAAGCGGTCTCGGGAACTGCGGCTAGGCTTGGTCGCAATGGTGTCGCCTGAGCGGCAGATACTGGACTGGGTTCTGATGCCAGACGAACCAGCCGCGGACGAGGATTATCACATCCGGCAATTGTCGCGATTATTACAAACATCAACGCAGGGCTCGGCAGCTTCATTTCGACCGACCTAGGCCTAGAGCCGCGAGTGGAGGGTCAATCGCCAAATAGACCAAGCCGATCAAGGCTGCGAGATCGATGAAGTATAGATAGCGATAGTCGCAAGCGATCGAGATAACAAAGAAGCTAGCCACAAATCCCAACGCCGCAAGCATTAGACCGATGATCGCGATATCCTGAGGTTCACGGCGCAATGTCAGGAGAATTACGGCTGCCAAGCAGATCAATGCGTAGCTGAGGTGAGAGAACACCGGGGTATCCAAAAACCAGGTCCCGTAGTTGAAAAGCCGCTGATCATTC
>JANLPX010000514.1:0-13310 GCA_031367485.1 Alphaproteobacteria bacterium
CGCAGGGCCGTCAGGGAAGACGTGACCTTGATGGCTGTCGCAACGGGCGCAGCGAGTCTCGATCCGGACCATCCCGTAGCTGACGTCCCTGACGCCGACCACATGGCTTTCGTCATAGGGGGCATAGAAACTAGGCCAGCCGGTACCGCTCTCGAACTTAGTGTGCGCCCGAAACAGCGGTAATCCGCACAGTCGGCAGCAATAGACCCCGTTTTCTTTATTATCGAGCAGGCCGCCACAGAAGGCTGCCTCGGTGCCGTGGTGCAGCAAAACCTCCGCCTCGTCGCGGTTAAGGTCGGCTTCTAGGGCCTTGCGTTCCGTTGCGTCGGGGGGCGAGAGGTCAAATCCGGTAGGGGAGGCGGCTGGTTTGTCCATGGGGTCCACTCTAAGGTCGTGCTCTGCTATTCGAAGAGCTTGGGCGGAAGTTACATTTACGATGCCGACAGTCTCCCCTAAGTCGAGCCCTTTGTCGCGCTGAGTTGAAAACGATGTTCACGAAAATCCTGATCGCCAATCGCGGCGAGATCGCTGTCCGCATTATCAAAACCTGTCGCCGGATGGGGATCGCCACCGTAGTGGTCTACTCGGAAGCCGATGCCGACTCTATGGCCGTCGAGATGGCCGATGAGAGCGTATTCATTGGCGGCGCGCCGGCTTCGGAGAGCTATCTGGTCGCCGACAAGATAGTTGCAGCATGTCGTGAGACAGGCGCTCAGGCCGTCCATCCCGGCTTCGGTTTTCTTTCGGAAAATGCCGGTTTCGCCAAGCGGTTGGCCGCTGAGGGGATCGTCTTCATTGGACCTAATCCCCACGCTATCGAGGCCATGGGCGATAAGATCGAGAGCAAGAAATTTGCCACCCGCGCTGGTGTATCGGTGGTGCCGGGGCATGTCGGCGAGATCGACGATACCGCTCACGCCATCAAGATCAGCGAAGAGATCACCTACCCTGTGATGATCAAGGCCTCTGCCGGTGGGGGTGGCAAGGGTATCCGGGTCGCCTGGAACCGCAAGGATGTCGAAGAGGGCTTCCCAGCGGTGCGGGCGGAAGCAAAGGCCAGTTTCGGCGACGACCGCATCTTCATTGAGAAGTTTATCGAGAGCCCACGCCACATCGAGATTCAGGTGCTTGGCGACAAGCATGGCCACGTGGTCCACTTGTTCGAGCGGGAATGTTCGATTCAGAGACGCAATCAGAAGGTGATCGAAGAGGCGCCGTCACCACTGTTGGATCCAGAGACCCGTGCCGCCATGGGCGCTCAAGCTGTGGCACTGGCTATGGCTGTGAACTACGACAGCGCGGGAACCGTCGAGTTCGTGGCTGGTCAGGACAAGAGCTTCTTCTTCCTGGAGATGAACACCCGCCTGCAAGTGGAACATCCGGTTACAGAACTTATTACTGGAATCGACTTAGTCGAACAGATGATCCGCTCGGCTTTTGGCGAAGCCTTGCCATTTGCCCAGGACGATCTGGCCATCAAGGGATGGGCAATGGAAAGCCGCATCTATGCTGAGGACCCCTATCGCGGGTTCTTGCCCTCTATCGGGCGGCTGGTTCGCTATTCACCGCCGCGCGAAGGAGAGATCGGCGAAATCATCGTGCGGAACGATGCCGGTGTACGCGAGGGCGACGAGATTTCGATGTTCTATGATCCGATGATCTCCAAGCTATCGACCTGGGCACCAACGCGGCTGGCGGCCGTCGACGCGATGGGTATGGCGCTGGAAGATTTCCATATCGAGGGTCTAGGCCAGAACATTCCCTTCCTTGCGGCGGTAATGGACCAGGATCGGTTCCGCTCGGGCGTTCTGTCGACGAACTACATCAAGGACGAGTTCCCGGAGGGGTTCCACGGCACCCCGCCGAGCGACTGGCAACGCGAACTGGTCTCAGCTGTCGCGTGCGCCATGCACCGCATCATAACGAAGCGTACTGCGCCCCATTTAGTGCGCGACGAGTGGATCGTGATTGCCGGTCATGACAAACGCCTAGTGCGTCTCTCAAATGGGGGTGACGCGTTCAACGTTAAGTTCCTCCCAGACGGAACGACGCTCAGTTTGACGGATATCGACTGGCGTCCCGGCAATTCTACATTCCGCGGCGCGTTGGACGGCAGGTCCTTCACGGTCGCGGTCAAGCCAGCCGCAGAAGGTTTCCTCATACGCCACAGGGCCACGACGCTCAGTGTCTTGGTGCTGACGCCCCGGTCGGCTGAGTTGCATGAGATGCTGCCACCGAAAAAAGCCGCCGATACGTCCAAGATGATCCTCTCCCCGATGCCGGGTTTGGTTGTCACCCTGGATGTCGAACTCGGGCAATCCGTGCGGTCAGGCGAGCAGGTTGCGATCGTTGAAGCCATGAAGATGCAGAATATCATTCGGGCTGAGCGGGATGGGGTAGTGAAAGCTGTCGGTGCCAAGGCAGGCGATTCAGTGGCTGCTGATGAAGTGCTAATCGAGTTCGCTTAGCGTCCCGCTATCTCTATACTGATGAGGGACGAGTCCCTGCGAGAGTTTCATGAACGGCCAAGTTGAACTCGGAGACCTATTTCTGTCGGCGAAAGGGCGGCTGTCACGCACGCCTTTCGTAATATCGGCGGCCATACTGATCGCTGTCGTCGTCGTCTATGAGTCCATCGTCGGCACCACGCTACACTGGTTGACAGGGTGGATCGTCTATCCGGCAGTGTTCTTCTTGGGCGCTTGTATCCTGGCTAAACGGCTGCACGATCGCGGACACTCAGGCTGGATTGCCGGCTTAATCTTGACGGCTTTGGTCGCGGTCTGGCCCCGACCCTACGGGTTTTTCGACTTTCTGTTCATGCTGGTGGTCATATGGGCGATCGTCGAGCTTGGCGTACTCAGCGGCGAAGTGGGTCCAAATCGCTTTGGGCCCAACCCCCTACGTCCGTAATCCCCGTGCTGGTGGAGAGACGAGTTCAGTGGGCCCAAAAGTTTCTCTAAAACTGCTTAGAAGAGCTTGGTCAGCCTCCGCCATCGATGCCGCCAAGCCAAGATCGAGCAGGCTGGTTACGCCGTGCTCGGTCTGACCACATGGCACAATCCCTGAGAAGTGATCCAAGTTTGGATTCACGTTCAGCGATATGCCGTGGAAGGAGACCCATTTTCGCAGCTTGACACCAATGGCCGCAATCTTTTCCTCGCGGGGTGATGATCCATTTGCCCGGCGTGTTACCCAAACGCCGACGCGACGTTCTCGAACCTCGCCATTGACCCCTAATTGCCCCAAGGCGCTAATTATCCAGGCTTCTAGGGCTGCCACAAAGGCGCGAACGTCCTTTTGACGACGGGTCAGATCCAGCATCACATAGGCGACCCGCTGGCCTGGACCATGATAGGTGTATTGGCCCCCACGACCCGTCTGGAACACCGGAAATCTGTTCGGTTGCAAAAGGTCAGATGCCTTGGCCGTTATGCCCGCGGAATAGAGCGAGGGGTGTTCCAACAGCCAAACCAACTCATCGGCTTGACCGCGTGCGATTGCTTCGGCGCGAGCCTCCATCGCGCCCAGCGCCTGTTGATAGCCGATGGGCCGATCAGAAACAGCCCAACCACAGGCGAGCTCATCTGTGCGGCCAAAAATCGGCGCGTCGAGCGGGTGACTTAACGAGCGGTCAAGCATGTCGGTTGCAATATGAGATCAAGCGGGCCTGAGCGCCATCAGCGCTTTGAATTTGCTGGGTTTTGAGGATAGTACGTCTTGGGTCAAGTCAATTCCGTCAATGTGGAAATCTCGGTGGTGCTCGGTCGCTCGGTCCTGCCTATGCAGCAATTGCTGCGTATGGGCCGTGGCGCTGTGATTCCGCTAGATACCACGGTGAACGACCAAGTGTGGATTTTGGCGAACAATCATCCGGTTGCGCGCGGCGAAATTCAGATCAATGAGGATCGCATCTCAATTGCCGTGACAGGTCCTGCAAACGTCTACGACTTCATGGCCGGTGGATATTCCTGACGCGCGAGCTTCACAAACGCCCAGGGGTTTGCTACGCCCCGCGGCTCACCACGCGCGGTCGTGGCGGAATTGGTAGACGCGCAGCGTTGAGGTCGCTGTGGGGCAACCCGTGGAAGTTCGAGTCTTCTCGACCGCACCAGTGAAACTAGGTCTCTAACAGGGCTAAAGTCAGGTCACACGTCGATACGTCAAAAGGGGAGGTCCGCATGAGCCGCGACGCTGATGACCCTTTTGACGAGTCCGCCTTAACGACCTTGAGGCGTGACAGTCGCGGGCGACCCTTGGGGGACGTAGTCGAAGACCTAGAAGACCTCGCGCTCGGCGAGGACTATGCGCTGAATCCGGCCTTTGTGGCGATGGTGGTGGATGCCACAGATCGTGGCGATGCCGAACGGCTGCGGGAGTTGCTTGCCGCGCTACGGCCTGCCGATGTGGCAGATCTGATGGGATTTCTGTCTGCTAGCGATCGTGAAGAGGTTGTCGCTCACCTCGACCCCGAAGCGCTGGCCGAGATCCTGTCAGAGCTAGACCCAGATATCCGCGAGGATGTCCTCGAGCACCTGCCGTCGGCGATCCTGGCCAAAGCCCTCGGCGAAATGGATTCTGACGATGCCGTCGATGTCGTTGAAGATCTAGAGGATGACCGCCGGGCTCAAGTCTTGGCAGCCATGCCCGAGATCGAGCGCGCCGCGATCGAGACTTCTCTGGCCTATGATGAGGAGACCGCTGGCCGCCTGATGCAGCGCGAGGTGGTTAAGGCACCACAGTTCTGGACCGTGGGCCAGACTATCGATCACTTCCGCAAAGAAGGCGATGATCTACCGGAACTGTTTTTCGATATTTATGTGGTGGATCCGGCACACAAACCGGTTGGTGCCGTCCCCGTAAGTCATCTCCTTCGCGCCGCCACCGATACGCCTCTCGCCCGAATCATGGAGCCGGTGACGGAAATCCCGGTCGATATGGACCAGGAGGAGGTCGCCTATATCTTTGACAAATACCATTTGATCTCGGCACCCGTCGTCGAGCCAGGCGGTCGTTTGGTCGGCCAGATTACGGTCGATGACATTGTGGGTGTCATTCAAGAGGAGAGTGAGGAAGATATTCTGGCCCTTGCCGGTGTGTCCGATGCGGGCCGCGATGCTGGATTGTTCGGTATTGTTCGCTCGAGATTGCCTTGGTTGATCCTCAATCTAGCCACTGAAACTCTCGCTGTCAGTGTGATCGGGGCCTTCCAGGACGAGATCGCGAAGTTAGTCACCCTGGCCATCCTTATGCCTATTGTCGCGTCCCTTGGCGGCAATGCTGGAACCCAGACTTTGGCAGTTGCGGTCAGGGCCCTGGCCAACCGGGAACTAACCTCCGCTAACGCCACCCGCGTGATTATGCGTGAGATGGGTGTGGGGTTGGTCAATGGTGGAGTCCTGGCGGCCGTGATGGGCGCAGCGGTCTGGATATTCTTTCATGACCTCCGGCTCAGCCTGACGGTCGGGTTGGCACTTGTCGTCAACCTATTCGTAGCCTCGGTCGCCGGGATCCTCTTTCCACTCGCTCTGAATCGACTTGGCCGAGACCCTGCGGTTTCGTCTTCTGTTTTCGTGACATTTGTAACCGACTTCATGGGCTTTCTGTCTTTCTTGGGTTTCGCTGCCGTCATTTTGCTCTGAACGGTCCCAATATTGCCTGTTGGGGGCAGGGCGCATCGGCGTCTGTGTCATTCTGGATCATCGGATATGTTGCCGCGCCAAGAGGCCTCACAAACTGCGATCGAGCTGATCAAGGCGTTTGAGGGCTTTCGCGCACAGGCCGCGCGTCTGAAGGACGGCCGTTGGACTATCGGTCATGGGCACACGCAGACTGCCCGGCAGGGCGCTCAGGTCTCCCCCAGCGATGCGGAGGCGCTCCTGATTTATGATTTGCTCGCTGTCGCTCAGCGGGTTCGCGATGGGTGCTTTACACCCCTTACCCAAAATCAATTCGACGCACTCTGCGCATTTGCATTCAACGTTGGTACCGACGCATTCCAAACTTCCTCCGTGCTGTCGTTTGTGAATCAAGGTCGGCTTCTACAGGCAGCCGAAGGCCTCGATATCTGGCGTAAGGCAGAATTTGAGGGACAGGAGATTGTTGTAGACGGTCTGGTGCGGCGTCGCGCCGCTGAAAAGGCCTTGTTTCTTACGCCCACAGGCGGGTGGGTACCAACGCCGAGCCCGATAGTGCGACCGTTCGCTGATATCGCCGAAAACCCAATTCTTGAGGCGCCCACCGTACTTACGGTCGAGATGACGGGTGCAGAGGCCGTAGCGAAACGTGAGTATCCGGCGAGTGCAACGGAACGCGCCTTGGCCGCCGTTACCCATCGCCTTCAAACGATTGTGGCTGAGCCGACAGCGTCAGCGGGGCCCAAGGTTCTAAGCCAGGACCCCATGAGTCTGGCACGTAAGGACCTTACCCATCCGGCGATGGACCTGCCTCCGCCAACTTGGCCAGTTCGACTGGATGAGGGCAGCAATGCCTTTGTCCTAACATCACCATTGGAAGTGACTGCTGAGCCAGTGACTGCTCCCACTCTAAAATCGGCAATATCGGACTTTGCGTCACAAAACGAACCGACCCTATTCGATCCGCGGGTTCTAACGCTTGGGAGAGGTTCGGCTGAGGATACGAACCAAGCATTGGCCGCAGTTGATTTTGATTTTCCGGCCAATGACAGTGACCCCGTAGCAGATGATCACGCCAAGGAAACCAAGCCCGCTGAGGTCGTACCGCTTGCAGGCTTGGCTCTGTTAGGGATCGCGCTGTTCGGCGGCGGCCTTTACTGGTCGGCCAGTGCGACGGCCGGCCGCGGTGCGTTCAACCCCTGGATTGTCGGCTGGCTGGCCTGCATGGGCGGGGTCATTTTCTTCGCTACGGCAGTTTACATGTTCCTGTCTCGGCTCGGCCATTTTGAGTCCGACCACAACGACGGCAATCAGTTGCGACAAGAGTTCAACTAAGTCTGGGGGGACTTATGGGGGAGTTCGCCGGTATGGCGGGCTCCCCCCCTTTTACGGCCCTCTCGCGGCTCGAAAAACCCCGTGCTAAACGGGTCCTATGACCTCGAACCCTGCTCCTGCGTTAGACTTTGATCTTGGCGAAACCGCCGACGCCATCCGCGACACGACGGCGCGATTTGCGTCAGACCGCATCGCGCCGCTCGCGGCCGAAATTGACCAGAGCAACCGCTTCCCTCGACAACTCTGGCCTGAAATGGGGGCGCTCGGTCTACATGGGATTACCGTTGAGGAGGAGTATGGCGGTCTAGGTTTGGGATATCTTGAGCACGTGGTCGCGATGGAGGAGGTATCGAGGGCCTCAGCCTCGGTGGGGCTCTCCTACGGCGCGCACTCCAACCTTTGCGTCAATCAGCTTCGGCGCTGGGGTTCTGATGAACAGAAGCACCGATACCTGCCTAAACTGATTAGTGGAGAGCATGTGGGATCTCTGGCCATGAGCGAGGCGGGGTCGGGATCCGATGTCGTGTCCATGTCGCTCCGCGCGGAGCGAATTGGCGACCGATACGTGCTTAATGGAACGAAGTTTTGGATTACCAATGCGCCCCACGCAGATACGCTGTGGTCTATGCCAAGACCGGGCCGGGTGAGGCCGGCAAGGGCATCACAGCCTTCCTGATCGAGAAAGACTTCAAGGGCTTTTCGGTTAGCCAGAAGCTCGACAAGATGGGCATGCGGGGCTCAGACACTGGCGAATTGGTGTTTGAGGACTGCGAAGTTCCAGAAGAGAATATCATGGGGCCACTGAATGGCGGCGTCGGCGTGCTTATGAGCGGTCTGGATTATGAACGCTCGGTTCTTGCCGCAGGGCCATTGGGGATTATGCAGGCCTGCCTCGACGTGGTGTTGCCCTATGTCCGGGACCGCAAGCAATTCGGTAAGCCCATTGGATCCTTCCAACTCATGCAGGGGAAGATTGCCGACATGTATGTCGCGCTCAATTCTTCGCGGGCCTACGTCTACGCCGTCGCCAAGGCCTGCGATGCCGGTAAGACAACCCGCTTTGACGCTGCCGGGGCGATATTGATGGCGTCGGAAAATGCTGTGAAGGTATCGCTTGAGGCGATCCAAGCCCTGGGTGGCGCCGGCTACACCAAAGATTATCCGGTCGAGCGCTTGCTGAGGGATGCCAAGCTTTATGATATTGGCGCAGGGACTAATGAAATTCGCCGCTATTTGATCGGACGGGAGTTGATCGGGGTCTAGGCCCTTAGATTGATGAAGGTGCCAGTCGTCGTCGGCGCACCACTCGTTGAGGTCTGACGGCCATTGAGCTCTGACAAGCTACCGCCAAATTTGACGGCTTGATCAGCTCGCGCCTCGGCGCGTTTCTCGGGGCTATTGACGCCATACGCCCCATCTTTTGGGTGAGCAGGATCAATATGTTTTTTTGCGTAACCGACATCAGTACAGTTTCTGCACTGGTAGCCATTGATGATTTCCATCGGAATCCTCATTCGGAGGCCTCTTCGACCAATACGTCACCACCCTTAATCAACGTCTAATCTTCCAACCGGAAATAGCAAAGGGCCGACCCATTGTGGGGGCCGGCCCTTCCATTGTCGGACCGCTCAGCGGCCCCGCAATCCTATACGCCTAAACGCACGCCCCGCTACTGGAGGCCCAGACCACGGTTTCCACCTGCGGATGAAGACAATGAGACACTGGGTCACCTCCTTTCAATTGTTGAACAAGACCCCGACTATGAGCGCGGATTGCTAGAGTCGTAAACCCCACAAATTTTGCCCAGGTTTGAGATCCTAAAGGTCGCGGCGGCTGACCCGTTTGCGCATGTCGGTTATCGGCTTTGTCAGCTTCGCCAAAGTGGCCACCATCGCTTCATAACCAGCCGCGACGGCAGGCTCATAGGCCGCCCAGTCACGGATCTCGACGCCCGTAACGTCTGGCGTAACCAAAACATCTGTCGCATCCCGAGCCGCAGCGATGTCACGCCCGGATGAAACTGTTGCCGCGCGCATCAAGAGCGACACAATGGGTGGCCCCTTTCGCCATTGTCCCGACAGGATCCAACGCCATACGGAGGAGGGTCGAGCAACATCGGCTGCGGTGATTGATCTCCCGCGCGTGACGTCAATTCCGACGATTGGCCCAAGTTGCGATGCGCGCATGATGTCAGAGGGGAAGTTCTTCAGAACAGCCCCATCGACCAATACGTTGATGCCCTGTGTGGCGGGTGGCAAGACCCCAGGTAACGAGATGGTTGCCCGCAAAGCGTCGCGCAGCATTCCGCGCCGATGCACCTGATAGGCCCCGGTGGTCAGGTTGGACGACACGCAAAAGAATGGGATCCAAAGGTCGGCTATCTGTACGTCACCGAAATGGCGTTCCAAACGCTCCCGCACCTTGTTGCCATGGGTCATGGCCAGCAACGGAAAGGCGATGTCATCCAACGGGCTGGTATTGACGAAAGCGTCCTTGATCCGCTCGTCCATCTCGGCTCCGTCCCAGCCCATGGCGACGCCCGCAGCGATTATGGCCCCCATCGAGACACCGCCGATGAAGTCAATCGGGGTACCGTTCTCCTTCAGGGCTCGGACCGCGCCCACATGGGCATAGGCCCGAGCACCGCCGCCGGAGAGCACCAATCCGACCGATTGGCCGGTCAGGACTCGGGCAATGCGCGCCGTATCCTCGGCACTATCGCGACGCATGTGAAAAAGCCGGGCCGGCTGGGCCGCATCCAGCCAAGCTTCAGAGCCTTTCGGCCACTTGGTTGTGCGCTTCTGGACGAGGATTAGATCGACCAACTGCTGCGCCTGCATCGGATCGGTGGCTCGCATCAGTCCATTGGCAGGCGGCGCAGTCTCTCCCCGTCCAACGCGAAACAGGCGATCAACTTGCCTACCCACGACTTGCCGCCAGCCCATGTCCTCGGCCTCGGCGGCATAGAGTACAAAGTCATAATCACGCTCGACGTTCGAGAACCATTCGGTCGGCGCATGTTGTGCCTCAGCGCCAACCACAGTTACCGAGTAGCCCAGCTTACCAACTTCCCGCGCGATCTTGTCCACTAGAGGTCGCAGCGGCATGGCTTCACCGACCGTGACAAATCCATAGACGGACGGCTCACCGATCGAAGCCTTCGTGGCGGCCTGTCGACTACGCAAGATCATCAGCTTGGCCAGTTCCACCATGACCATGGGACTGGCGTCGCAGGCCTCGAAGAAGACATCGCGCGGTAGAGCAAATATCTCAGAGTCTCGCAGGGCTACTACGTGCCCGGAGTGCGCAACCCCGGCGATTAAGCTCATTTCTCCGGCCGGTTCGCCAGGTCGGATCACCCCTAAGAACTGCGGTTCCATGCCCTCTTCGCGACGGAATGCGCCCAGCCGTCCCGCCCTCAGAAAGTAGAGGTGATCCGCAGGTTCACCGCTGTTGAATAGCGTCGCACCACCCGGCAGCGAGAACCAAGTCGCCTCACCTTGGGCACGTTCATCCTCGAACAAACGTGCGAGGGCTGAGTCAGTCGGTATGTCTGGTAGGTTTGCCACAACATGGGATGCTAGCCTGCGTCGCCGCGCCCGGCTATGCCTTGCCTATGCCATTGCTCAAGTCCGCCATCGATCCGCACAGCAAGACGTTCCAAACGTCTGCACTGGTCAATCGTGCGCTCGTCACGCAACTTCGTGATCAGATTGCGAAGGCCGCTCTTGGTGGGCCGGAGGAAAGTCGCAAACGCCATATCAGCCGAGGAAAATTGCTGCCGCGTGAAAGGGTTATGCGGTTGCTCGATCCGGGGTCTCCGTTCTTGGAGGTCGCAGCTCTAGCTGCATATGGCCTTTATGACGATGAGGCACCGGGGGCAGGGGTTATTACCGGCATCGGCAGGGTATCTGGCCGTGAGGTTATGATCGTGGCTAACGACGCCACCGTAAAGGGCGGAGCCTATTTTCCGCTGACGGTGAAAAAGCATCTCCGTGCCCAGGAGGTGGCTATGCAGAACCATCTTCCCTGCATCTATCTGGTGGATTCCGGGGGAGCCAACCTGCCGCATCAGGCCGAGGTTTTTCCTGATCGGGACCATTTTGGCAGGATATTTTTCAATCAGGCGCAGATGAGCGCCCAAGGTATCGCTCAGATCGCCTGTGTAATGGGTTCCTGCACGGCGGGTGGAGCCTATGTCCCAGCGATGAGTGATGAGACGGTGATTGTGCGTGGTACTGGCGAGGAGAGCCAGGGCACGATCTTTCTTGGTGGGCCACCACTCGTAAAGGCCGCGACGGGCGAGGTGATCAGCGCCACCGAACTGGGGGGTGCCGACACCCATGGTCGACGCTCAGGTGTGGTCGATCACGTGGCCGTAGATGACGAGCACGCCCTACAGATTGTCCGTTCGATCGTCGCCAATCTGAACCACAAAAAACCAGACCAAGTTGTCTTGGTCGAGTCGAGGCCGCCGGCGTTCAATCCGGAGGAGCTTTACGGCGTCGTGCCCACCGATGTCCGTGCGCCCTACGACGTGCGCGAAGTCATCGCTCGTATCGTGGATGGTTCAGAGTTCGACGAATTCAAGGCGCTCTATGGCACGACGCTGGTCTGTGGGTTTGCCCGGATTTGGGGTCAGCCTGTCGCGATCCTTGCCAATAATGGCGTGTTGTTCTCTGAAAGCGCGCTTAAGGGCGCCCATTTTATCGAGCTGGCCTGCAAGCGAAACATCCCATTGGTCTTCTTACAAAACATTTCCGGCTTCATGGTTGGGGGTAAGTATGAGGCTGGAGGTATCGCCAAGGACGGGGCCAAACTGGTGACTGCCGTCGCCTGCGCCCAAGTGCCCAAGTTTACAGTGCTAATCGGTGGATCCTTTGGGGCAGGGAATTATGGCATGTGCGGCCGAGCCTATTCTCCGAGGTTCCTTTGGACCTGGCCCAACAGCCGTATCTCGGTGATGGGGGGTGAGCAGGCGGCGAGTGTTCTGGCTACCATTCGCCGCGACGGGCTCGATGCCCGTGGCGGGACCTGGCCCCTAGCTGACGAGGAGGCTTTCAAGGCCCCCATCCGCGACCGTTATGAGACCGAGGGGGATCCCTATTTCGCTACGGCGCGCCTTTGGGACGACGGCATTATTGATCCAGCGCAAACCCGTGATGTTCTGGGACTGTCAATCTCAGCGGCCCTCAACGCACCCATACCTGAAACGCGGTTCGGCATATTCCGGATGTAGGGCACGATTTCCAGTACTTTACCCATTAAGCGCGAGGCTAGAACACATGACCAATCCCATTTCCGGTCCCCTAGTCGAGGGTGTCGATAGCGATGCGTCCTCTCGTTTGGTCAGTATCGAGGTTACTCCGCAAGGGGTCGCGACGGTCTCGATGAACCGCCCGACGGCGCGAAATGCCTTTAATGCAGAGTTGATCGCGGCTTTGCATGAAACCTTTGAAACCCTGCAAGGAGCAGAACACGTGCGCGTCGTTTTTCTGCGTGGGGAGGGCGGGTTCTTCTCCGCCGGAGCCGATCTTGAGTGGATGCGCACGGCGGCGGACTGGAGTGAAGCCGAGAACCGGGACGATGCTATGCAATTGGCGAAAATGCTCAAAAGCCTTTGGGATATCCCGGCTCTAACGGTTGCCCTCGTGGAAGGTGGCGGATTTGGCGGTGGTGCCGGCCTTGCTGCAGCCTGTGACATTGCTGTGGCAACGGCCGCCTCGAAGTTCAGCTTCTCAGAGGTCAAACTCGGGCTCATCGCGGCAACGATCAGCCCCTATGTGGTGGGTGCCATCGGTCCGCGTGCCGCACGGGGTTTGTTTGCAACGGGCCGAGTTTTCGATGCCGCCCACGGGCTGTCTATCGGTCTCGTTAGTGAAGTGGTTGCCGATGCGGCGGGCCTAGAGGTCGCCCAGGCGAAAATCGCTCACGAAATGATGGCCTGCGCGCCAGGTGCCGTAGCCGACTCCAAGAAATTGGTCGAAGATGTTGCCTTCTGCAGGATCGACCATGGTCTTATGGAAGAAACCGCCAAGCGAATTGCCCGGGCTCGGGTAAGCGATGAGGGACAGGAGGGCGTCCGCGCCTTTCTTGATAAGCGCAAAGCGTCCTGGACGCTCTGAGCCGGAGGTACGGAGGGGGCGTGGAGACAGAGTTTGGAAACGCCGTCGCCGCAGACTTGGCGGTTGAAGAGATCGCGCAAGTCTCAAGTCACAGCCTGCCGGTCGGTACGCCATGTCCCAATTGCGCGGTTCCGCTGCAGGGGCCCTGGTGCCACCACTGTGGCCAGAAGGCCGCCAAGTTCGACCGCTCGGTTCGGCATCTGATCGCTGACGC
>JANLPX010000516.1:0-5026 GCA_031367485.1 Alphaproteobacteria bacterium
TGGGCGGGCTACGTCCAGGCACCGACACACCGATGACACCCGAAGCCAAAAGTCAGATCGTAGGTCATTGGCATCACGTGCAAGAAGCTGCCCACCTACCCTTTGACGGCTCGGTCATGGACCGGAATGACTTTTGCTATGACACAGATCCAGCCGCACGCGCCCTCGTTTGGGTTCGCCGACACGATCCAGAGCTGGCGCTAACGTTCTTAGGCAAACTTCAGGCCGGCTTCTACGCAGAAAACCGCGATATCACCCAACAGTCCGTCTTGGTCGCCATGATCTCCGACATCGGATTGAACGCCGACGACTTCGTCCAAGCCTATGATAGCGACGACCTCAAGAATGAAACTTGGTCAGATTACGGGACATCGCAGCGCGCAGGCGTGACCGGGTTTCCGACCTTGGTCGCCGGTCCCAGCGCCGAGGGAGCATATGGCGTCGTCACCCGTGGCTTTCAGCCTGGCAGACAGGTCCTGGCGATTTTGCACAGCTGGTTGGAAAGCGCGCCCTCCGGCACCGCCTAAAAGATCTCACGTTCCTGGCCCCACCAAATCGGCGACTTAGCGTGGTCGATGAAATTGCGCTCGTCTTCCAATAGCATCCGCCCAGCTTCCTGCGCGGCCTTGTCCCCCGCCAACCCGCCCAGGTCTTCCAGGCTTTCGTACCAAAGTTGCGCGACACCGTCATAGGGTGCCGGCGCATTGCGGCTGGATCTCAAGCCCTGCGAAACCACGTCGGGCATCGAATGCATCTGCACGTAGCGCTTGATGCGTAGGGTCTGGCGCACACTGGCCACTAAGGGGCCGTGGGTATTGAACCAGTAGTCCTGGAAGGCTTCGCGACTGAGATGAGACAGCCGCACCAACGGGAATGTCAGCTTGATCATCAATGAAGCTCCGAAATCCCAGTTACCTCAGGAGGTGGCGCAGGTCGTCAGGTTCACCGGTGTTGATAAGTCGCGTCTTGACCATTTGCCATCTTTTTTCGTGAACACGGCACCCCCAGAAGCAGGGTCGAAATCTCCCCGCGCAGTGTTCCAGGCGTTCCAACTCATCGCCGCCAAAATCCGGGCCGTAACGCCCGCTTCTGAGGAACTTATGGGCTGTTCGACCTTGCAACCGACCTCGAAGGCTTGGCAGCCGTTTCCACCAGCCACAGGTTTGCCCGAGCAAGCCGCTGTTTTTTCCACGTCAGCATGCCAGTTGAGGATCGCCTGTGGGAGACCATCATAGGGGTCTGCCGTCTTAAGTGTCGCCTGATCACACCCCGCAAGGCCAAGCAAGGTCAGACATCCGACGATCACGCAAAGGCTAGGTTTGTACAAGGCATGCTCCGAATCCACGTCCCAGCTAGGACTGTGGTCCGGCCTTATCACATCAAATGCGGCGGCGGCATGACCCCTCTGCAATGATCACCGTCACGCCGACCAAAATGCTCAACGCGCAGCTACCGAACGTTTAGCGCAGCTCAACCGCTCCCACTTCACCTGTTTGAAGTTCAGCGTGATCGTATCTGAACCGTCGGTCGGTGCACCTTCCACGGCGGTGAAGCCGATCTCAATCGGTCGGTCTGCTGACCCCGAATAGGTGTTCGACGCATAGACGTCGTAGAGCACCATGACCATTGGCTCGCCATTGGGATCGGTCAGTTCAAAACGCGCACTTGCCCCGTCCCAGTTACCAAGGCTCGGCAGGTATTTGGCCTCTGGCTTACGGTTGACCCGAACAGTCAAGTGCCCACCGCCCTCATCACCAATGCAGCCTTCCGGCAGCTTCGAAATACCGGTGATCCGCATCCACTTCTTGTGGCCTGGATCGGTAACTTCGCCCTTCACGCCGTCAATCTTTAAGAACCCGTCAAGCGGCTGTGCCACGCCGGGAAGCGCAAACAGCAGCCCGGCTGCCAGTGCAAACATCGACTTCATGATCGGACCCCTTTTGTGCCACGCCGGGACAGGCGCGGACCTTTGGAGCTTAACAATCCATAAATCGGGCCATGAGCTACGGTTCAGGCTGCCGCAGGTGCCGCGACCATTCCGTCTCCGGGCTGCCGGTAGACCTTGCCAAATCTATTGGCCAAGAAGTCACCCAGGGCGATCTCCTCCTGCCGCACATAGCCGCTCTGCGGCAATTTCCCCGCCGCCAATAGGTCAAGCACGGTGCAGATCCCCGCCGCCGTTGTCACCTGGATCGCACTCCAGAACCCCGCCCCATGATGCTCGCCAAGCACCTTTCCCGCATAGCTCTCTTGCATCAGCCGCCCGTTGCGCCAGCCCGAGGCGGTGACGAAAAACACCACCACATCCTGCTCGGTACCCGGCACCGCCCCCTCCAGCACGTCCTTCAACAGGTCGCGGCGATGGCGCAGATTGAGATCACTCAGCAGGGTGCGCATCAGGGCGCAATGACCGGGATAACGCACCGACTTATAGTTCAGGTTCTTGGCCTTACCGGCCAACACCTCGGCCAAACTGCCCAACCCGCCCGAGGTGTTGAACGCCTCATAGCTCACCCCGTCGAGGCTAAAGCTCTCCAGCCCCTCCATGGGCTCCACCTCGCGCAGTTCGCCGTCCACCAACGCCTCGCAGGGCTCGCAATATTCGTTGATCACTCCCTCAGTCGACCAAGTCAGATTATAGCCCAGCGAGTTGGAGGGATAACGCGGCAAGGCCCCGACCCGAAGCCGCAGCTCATCGACCTTCTCAAAGCCGCGCGCCAGCTCCGCTCCGGCGATGGAGATGAACCCCGGTGCCAAGCCACACTGCGGAATGAACGCGGTCTTGGCTCCGGCGGCTAGCGCCTTAACCTCCCGCGTGGTGGCCACATCCTCGGTCAAGTCCAGATAGTGGCAACCCACCCGCGCCGCCGATTTCGCAACCTTCCCGGTCAGATGGAAGGGTGCCGCCGACAACACCGCAAACGCCCCAGTCATCGCAGCGTCCAGTGCCGCGTCGTTGGTGACATCCACACAGGCCGTCGCCACATTGGGATGGCTTAAGATCGCGGCCAGCGCCTCTGGCGACCGATCCACGACGGTCACGCCGTAGTCTCCAGTCTCAGCCAGCATCTGAGCAATCACAGCCCCGATCTTGCCCCCGCCAATCACCACAATCTTGCGCATGCACAGTCCCCGTAGAGCCTCTGGGTTCCCTTCTCCCCTTGCGGGAGAAGGTGACCTTGCGGAGCAAGGTCGGATGAGGGGTCTCTCAAAACTCTGAGATCAGCGCCTCGTCCCAAGCCCGGATAGCGGAGCAAAACCCCTCATCCGACCGCCCTTCGGCGGCCACCTTCTCCCTCAAGGGGAGAAGAAGAGCTCAAGTCTCGCGCCAAGCCGAGTTTCTGGGCCAGTCTCAGTCAACCCGTGCTACAACGTGAACATATTTTCCGTCCGAAACGCACATTTTATGAGCGCAATATGATCAATACCTCTGACGATCTGCAAATCGACGCCAGAGACCAGGCCCTGATCCGTCTGTTGGAAACCGACTCGCGCCTGCCCACCGCCACCCTGGCCCGCCGCCTGGGTGTCTCGCGCACCACGGTCCAGACCCGAATCGACAAGCTAGTGGCTCAAGGCATCATCGCGGCCTTCACCATCCGCCTGGGTGAGCCGTTGGAGAGCCGCAAGGTGCGCGGCCACGTCCTGGTCACCGCCGCCCCCAAGGCTGCCCGCCACATCGAAGCCACCCTGCGCGCTACTCCCCAAGTCCAGGCCCTGCATTCCGTCAGCGGCACCTACGACATGATCATAGAACTCGCCGCCGCCTCCATCGGCGAACTGGATCAGGTGCTGGATGATATCGGCCTGATCGAGGGGGTTGAGCGCACGACGAGCTCGATCATCTTGTCGACCCGGATTAGGCGGTAACTCAAAACCCTCTCCAAGCGGGAGAGCATTAGATCTCCCGCACTGCCCGCAGCGGCGAGAACACCCCGACCAGCGGGATAGCCAAAAACCCCACCGCCGCCCCGGCCAGCGCCTCGCGCGGTCCGACCACCCCGCCCAACCAACCACCAACCAGCGCACCGACCACCGCCAGCCCGCCCGCAGACGCCTGGAACGCCCCCGACACTCGCCCCAGCACCGCCTGCGGCATCAGCGCCTGGCGCAGGCTGGTCATCAGGATGTAGGCCGAGACGCCCAGGGCGTCACCACTGATCTGAGTCAGGATCATCACGGTCATCGCCCCCGACCGCTCGGTAGGGGCTAGCGAAATACAGAAGGCCGAGATCGCGCCACCCAGGATGCTGAGCAGGATCGCCGGACCCACCCCCATCTGCCGCGCCAACCGCGGCCCCAGCCACGCCCCCATCAGCGCGCCGACCCCTCCGAAGGCAATAGCGATCCCTAGCGCCGCCGTCGGCAGCCCTAGGGTCTTCAGCGCATAGAGGATGTAGAGCGCCGAGAATACGCCGCCGAACAACCCCTGGGTCATGCCCATCAGTAGCAAGGTTCGCACCCGAGGCTCAGCCCAGGCCAACCGGAACCCCTGGGTGATCTCCGCAGTCCAGTGGCCGGGCTCACTGGCATCAGGCGCAGGCTCTGCAGCCTTGATCGTCGACAGAAACGCCGCCGAGGCCAGATAGGTCCCGGCATTGGCCACCAAGGCAAAGGGCGCGCTCAAAACCTGGAACAACACCCCGGCCAGGGCTGGCCCACCGATCTCGGCCACCGACTCTGTGGTAGCCAAGTGGGCATTGCCCTCCACGAGGCGTGTCGGGCCAACCACGCCAGGCAGATAGGCGTGGCTCGCCATGTCGAATACCACGCTGCAGGCGGCCACCAGTCCGCCGACCACGAACACTTGAGTCATGGTCAAGACCCCGAGCATGGCGGCCACCGGCACGGTGATCAAGATCGCCGCCCGCGCCAAATCCGCGCCAATCAGGATCGGTCGCCGTGACCGGCGATCCACCGCTCCACCCGCGCCCAATCCCATCACCAGCGAGACCCCGCCAGCAATCGCTGCCAGCACACCTAGCGCGGCCGGTGGTGCAAGCAAGGTCGTCACCGCCAAGATCGG
>JANLPX010000522.1:0-2488 GCA_031367485.1 Alphaproteobacteria bacterium
CCATGGCGTACGGAATCTTCTCCGGTGCATAAAGCAAGAAGTGACCGTTCTGGCCCAACATCGGACCCAATCCGCCCATCTGCCACATCAACCACTCTATTGCCGCCGTTCGACCGCGCAGATCAGATGGCAAGAATTTTCCGGTTTTTTCAGCGAGATAGACAAGAATAGCTCCGGTCTCGAATACCGAAATCGCCGCCCCGCCACCCGACGGATCATGGTCCACAATCGCTGGGATGCGGTTATTGGGACTTATCGCCAAGAAATCTGGCGCGAACTGCTCACCTCTGCCCAGGTTTACCGGAACGACCCGATAGGCAAGCCCGCATTCCTCCAACATGATGGAGATCTTCCAACCATTGGGCGTGGCGGCGTAGTGCAGGTCGATCATGCTGCGGACGCTCGGTTCTCCAAGCGTGTTAGCCAATAATCGGCATCATAGTCGGGCGCACCGCTCAGCTGTCGCCAGAGCTTCACGCGGTTGACGAATTCTAGTCTTCCAGTGTCCTGCTCAAACCAGGGTTCCGGTGTCATCAGGATAGACTCCACCGACTCGGGCTGGGGCGTCTTGACGTAGAAGATCGGGCGTTGATGGTTTGGCCGGTGCCAGCTCTCGACATCCCAAAGTCGCGTCTGGCGAACAGTCGGATTGATCCGCACCTTGAACATCGTCCGTGTACGGTCCCCCAGATTGACCCCACCCCCATGCCAGATACCGGAATGCAGGAATAGAAGGGTACCCGCCTCACAGACCATATGCTGCTGGCCTCGGATATTCTGATAACGGCCCAGCGCGACCTCACTGACCTTGCGCAGGTGGGTGCCCGGCACGAACCGCGTACCGCCCATAGGTCGCGTCACCTTGTGCGGGTAGTACATGATCTGCAGGTCGAACCCCTCACCTGGATCAATCGTGGAGTCTTGGTGGGTATGTTGCGACACGTTCTCGCCCCCGGCGGCATCGTGATAGGCGGGGGGAAACGTCACGTGCAGGAAGTGGTGATCAAACAGCGGTTCGGGACCAACGAGGCTCTGAATGGCACCTCGAACGAGCGGCATGTCGAGCAGCTTGGCAATAGCAGTACCCTTTGCGTAGGTCTGCGATAGCGGCGTCCCTGCCGCAACCTCTGGAACCTGGGCTTGGCGCAGCAGATCGCCGAACGCCCGCATCACGCGCTGGCCCGGCACCGGATCGCCAGCCTCTCCCATTTCGGCGAGAAACTGCGCATTGATCTCGTCGGGCACCACGGCGTCGAACCGCAGATACCCTTTGGCCACGAATCGAGCCATGTCGAGAGCGTTCAGCAACGGCGCTTCACTCACGGCGCAACCTCCACCAATTGTTCGAAGAAGAATTCGTACTTCAGATAGGCGATATCAAATTCATCGCCGCGACTATGGGGTAAAATCTGGCTGGCTTGGATCAGCCGCCAGCCATCTTTCAACGCCTCAAGGCCGGTGCGATAGGGTACCTCATCATTGTCCCCGGCCATGTGCAGATGCTGGCCGGTTCCGTCATAGATGGCCCAAGCAATGACTGGCGCATCTAACGCCGAGTTGGCCAGATAGAGAACTAGGACCTTCTGGCGCGTCATGCACACTCCCTGCCGAGCCCATTTGCCGGATCAAGGATTGATCATGGCCGATCAAGATCGAATTGAAAACGCTCAACGCGACAGGGGCGGTCCACCCATGGCGACAGCTCGCCCTTTTGCCGCCTCCCGACACCCAGCAACAAAGGGCCCGTGATCTCCCGGGCAAGTGCGTGGATCGATAAGGGAGTACCTCTGGCCCCAATCAAAGCCATCGGCGTTTCGGGCGTCCCAGATCTGACCCGCCTCGCGAGCGACCCGCGATGTGCCTGTCGGTCGTGTATCAGAGCCATTGGCGAGGTAGCTGGACTTGAGTGCCAAACCCTGTGGCGACTCACTGCGCTGAAGGGTTGCGACTGCTCCCAGAAACCCCAACAGGCCTCCGGCGACGAAGATGCCAACAGTCCGGTATCCAAACAGAGGGGCCATGCCGTTCACAATGAGCCTAGTTGAGTTTCTCCCCCCTTAATTGGGTTTGGCTGTCCCGAACTCAAGCCACACCGCACGCGGTAATTGCGCCAGGCTTGCCGGTGGCGTGGGCGACGTTCGGTTGCAAATCTGCGCGAGAACCCTATCGTCCGGCCATCGTTCAGGAGTGTCATGTTGCGTATCGGTTTGGTTTGCGCCCTGATGCTTTGGGCTGGCGGCGCGTTGGCGGCCGAGAAGCTTCAATTCGGACCACCTGCAGCTTGGGTCAAGACTGAGGTCCTAGCCCAGACGCCTGTTGAACCCAACGATGTGGCACCGGCCAGGCGCCTGCTCACCGATCTGCAGGTCAATTTCGGGCCGGACGGGAACGAGATCTATGTCGACACCGCGATCCGGATTCAGAATGTTCAGGGTCTAGCCGTAGGTGGCGTTGGCATTCAGTGGCAGCCGGATACCGAAACCATCAC
>JANLPX010000524.1:0-6286 GCA_031367485.1 Alphaproteobacteria bacterium
CGGGCGACAATGCTGAACTGGACGTGGAACTGATCACCCCGATCGCCATGGACCAAGGCCTGCGCTTCGCCATCCGCGAGGGTGGACGCACGGTGGGCTCTGGCGTCGTGTCCAAGATCGTCGAATAGAACCCAGCCACTAAGACACCACATTCAGGGCCGCCCAGGGACACCAGGGCGGCCCTTTCTGTTGGGCGATCCAAATACGATGGGAACCAAGGCTGCGCTTGGCGCGTGTTCCTATTTAGACGGTGACTGTGTCCCGTCCGCGTCGGCGCTGTGCCGATTAAGGAGTGTGACATGTCAGTAGAAACTCTGATCATTTGGTTGTTGGTTGGCGCTCTAGCCGGGTGGTTGGCAGGCGTCATCGTAAAGGGTTATGGCTTTGGCATAGCTGGAAACATCGTCGTCGGTATTCTCGGGTCTTTCGTCGGCGGATGGCTGTTCGGCCAATTTGGCCTATTCACCGGCAGCGGCTTGATTGGATCTATTATCGGCGCGACCGTTGGTGCCGTGATCCTGCTATTGCTCCTGCGGCTAATTCGCCGGGCTTAAACCGGTCGGGCTGCGGGTGCGTCATGCAACCCGCGGCCCGCTTTTCCAGCCTTAATTTACAGGTCGCATGGAACTTATCGAGCGACCAAGGCCATAGTCCCTTAGATCGCGCACATCTCGATCGATCGTTTCGCAATGACCCCGAAAGTCGCTGTCACTGCAAACCTGCCACACCGAACGCCCGACGCGGAGGCTCAGAGCGCGGTCGTTGTACTGGCGCGGCAGGTTGGTCACCTCACGATCATTTGTGAACGGCGTGCCTGAATAATTTGGTCCCTCGAACAGCGTGATAGCGTCGCCATAGCTTCTAGACCCGTAGTCGGTAGGTCCGCCGTTGTTCTGCTCGTAGTCGGCATCATAGGGTGGCCTTGCGCTGCTGTTGTCGCAGATCAGCTGGCCGTCGATGTTTTCAATCTCATAGCGACACTGCCGGTAACGCAGGCTGGTGGCACGCCATTGGCCATCGCGCGTGCGACACTGGGCCCTAAGGGTCGCATTGGCTCCATAGCCCTGGACTATGACGCGTTGGCAGGATTGCCAATAGCTTCCCGGCGGGGGTGGCTCGTTGCCCGGCTGAGCGAAACTCGGCGTCGATATCGTAGTGACCAAGATGAAGGCGGCGAATAGTCGTCTCATTGTCGGTTTTCCTTCGTATCGAAACGAGCTTACGTCGTCGCTGTTGGGCGGCAAGTCCCAATCGCTGATCGAGCCGCCCTAAAATCCGTACTGCGTTTGCCACTGGTCAGATTGGTAGAGGGCGCGCTAGGTCAACCTGCTAACTGGGAGTCGGCGATGTCTGAAACCTTGGCCCCGCCGGCTTGGTCAACGCGTGTGTTCAACGCGAACCTGTTGCGCGTAGCACGGGCACCAGGGGCAGAAGCCCCTGTCTGGATCATTGAAGGGGACACCTCGATTGCCACAATCTCTGACCAGTTTCGGGCTGAGGCTAGTGAGTATCACCTGCGGTATGCGGCCAGCGACCATTTCCAGGGTCTATATCAGCAGGCCCTGGCGCAAACCGGCCTAAAGGTCGCCGAGCGACCCTTGATACTCGACCTGGGCAGTGGGTCGGGGGTGAACTCTGTGGTGCCCTGTCTGCGGCAGTTTGCGGGAGCGAGGGTGGTGGCAACGGATCTATCGGGAGAACTCTTGGCCATCTTGGCCGACAGCCTGCCAGCACTCCAAGCCGAAGATCAGGTCGTGTGTGCGGTGATGGATGCTATGAGCAATCACGTCAAAGCCGGTGCATTTGATCTCGTGACGGGTTCAGCCATCCTTCACCATCTTACCCAGCCGACCCGTGCCCTGAATGCCGCTGCCCGAGCCCTAAAGCCTGGCGGAGTGGCGATATTCTTGGAACCGTTCGACGGGTACAGTTTAATTCGCTTAGCTTACCAGCGTATTTTGGCCGAGGCATCGCTGCGGGCTGAACCGCTTGAACGCAACGTCGAAGCAGCACTTCGAGAGATTTCCGAGGACATTGCTGCCCGCACCCAACCCGATCCCACAACTGCCGCCTTTGTAGCGATGGACGACAAGTGGTTGTTCTCTCAAGAGCTGATCCAACGTGCGGCCCGCGCCTGTGGTTTTAGGTCTGTAGAATTTGTGCCGCACAATGATCACGCCACGCTTTATCGGGATGTGGCGACCATCCAGTTGCGCTTGGCTTCGGGATTGGACTCGTTGAGTCTGCCCAAATGGGCCGAGGCCATTCTTGACGAGTTTGATGGTGCCCTGCCGATGATGGCGAAACGCCGAATGATGCTGGAAGGTACGATCGTCATGGTCCGCGGTCGCGACGCGTTCCAATGGTCCAAGCTGTGGCGACAATTGCTAGCCGGTTTAGGAACATAGCGACGGTGGTGGCCTTGCCCCCAACCGAGGCCGCTGCTAAACGACCCGGCTCTGGTAACGAGACAAATGCGCCGTGGGGGTCGTTGATCCTGTGTCGCTCTGTCCATTTCCAGAAGTCAGGCCCGCTAGGGCAGGGCAAAGTAGGAGTGTAGCTCAGCTGGTAGAGCATCGGTCTCCAAAACCGAGGGTCGTGGGTTCGAGTCCCTCCACTCCTGCCAAATCGTGACTATGTAGCAGCCGGGCGATGTCGTTGCCCTTGTAGAAGAGAGTGTCGAGACCCCTCGATGGCCAGGAAACCGGGTTCCACCCCGCAAGCAATGCGAAGCCGCGCGGCAAAGACCGCTGCTGTACTCGCGCCGTCTTCGCCCCTGGCGACAACGTCGGCTCCGCCCAAGAAACGCACAAACCCGGCGCAGTTTTTCCGGGAGGTTCAGGCGGAAGGTCGCAAGATCACCTGGACGAGCCGCAAGGAAACCTGGATCACTTCGGTAATGGTCGCCATAATGGTGGTCTTGGCTGCAACTTTTCTGTCTCTGATCGATCTGATCTTCGGCTCGGGCATGGCCCTGATCCTCAAACTCGCCAACGGGGGTTGAACCACATGAACGCCGAAGTCGCCGTCGCCGCCAATCCGCGCCACAAGTGGTATATCGTCCACGCCTATTCGAACTTCGAGAAGAAGGTCGCTGAGTCCATCAAGGAACAGGCCCACGCTCAAGGCCTGGATGACACGTTCTCCGACATATTGGTGCCGACCGAAGACGTGGTTGAGATTCGTCGGGGTCGCAAGATCAATGCCGAGCGCAAGTTCTTTCCCGGCTACGTGCTGGTAAAGATGGAACTTACCGACGAAGCCTATCACCTGATCAAGAACACCCCGAAGGTCACGGGCTTCCTGGGCAGCCAGAACAAGCCGCAGCCGGTGTCCGAAAAGGAAGTTGCACGCATTATCGGGGCCATCGAAGAGGGTGTCGAGCGTCCCAAGCCCACAATCCAGTTCGAGATCGGCGAGACGGTTCGCGTCACCGACGGTCCCTTCGCCAGCTTCAACGGCAGCGTGGAACAAGTCGACGAAGAGCGCGCCCGCCTGCGGGTTACAGTCTCGATCTTCGGTCGCGCAACGCCGGTCGAACTGGAATATGCTCAGGTGGAGAAGGTGTCTTAGGCACCTAATCCCGACTGAGTTAGGTCTTCAGGCCGGTTCAGTCAGCATGAAGTCGACATGTACGGCGTCATAGGGAAAAACGATCCCGGCATCGGTCTTGTCGATCACGCCTGCCTTGATCAGAGCCTGAACATCTCCGTGTACAGCCTTCACGTCGCGGTCCACTCGGCGGGCAGCCTCTCGGATGGACATGGTGCCTTGCCCTGTCATCGCTTTGAGTAGCCCCCACCGCTTGCGGGTGAGGGTTTGCCAGAGCAACTCGGCGGATGCGAATGAGATGTGGGCTCCATGGGCTTCACCCTCTAACGCGGCGAGGGCGCGCGCGGTCACGGCTTCTCGGGAGGCAACCGAGAGAGTCACTTTGTTCATTCTGGTTTCCATTGATCCACATCCTTCCAGAAGTCGGCCAGCAAGCGACCTGGCGTGGTGAAATCGTAGAGGTTCTCAACCGCCCCCAGGTGCCTGTGATCGCCTTTGCCAGCCTCATTGTCGTATCGGACGACACAAGTGCCGTTGACCACATAGGCAAACGCGTACTTCAGCCTGTGCTTAGATCCCCGGACCGGTGTAGGCACCTTCCAGACTCGTAGCTCCGCGAAGGAGTCTTCGCTTAGTTGGTGGCGCTCGGTCAAAATGAGCTCAGCCTTCATGTTGGAGCGTATACCAACACGGCATTTTGTTGTCAATTACTCCAACGATCTATGAGGACGCTCTTGCATGGCGCGAGCACGGCTGCTACTAGCGCGCCCTTCCGAGTTTTGGGCTCGGCTCGCGTTCGCGCGGGATAAATCCGTGGGAGGGGAGGCCAAGCTAGCCCCGTACCACGGCTCAACAGACCGGGCCCCGGTCAAAGAGGAGAACCATGGCCAAGAAAATTCTGGGCTATATTAAGCTGCAGGTCTCTGCAGGCTCGGCAACCCCTTCGCCGCCCATCGGGCCGGCTCTGGGTCAGCGCGGCGTCAACATCATGGGCTTCTGCAAGGAGTTCAACGCGCGCACCGAGAAGGAAGTCAAAGGCACGCCCCTGCCGACGATCATCACCGTCTATCAGGACAAGTCCTTCACCTTCATCACCAAGACCCCGCCAGCCACCCACTTCATCAAGCAAGCCTTGAGCCTGAAGTCGGGGTCCAAGTTGCCGGGTCGCGAAGTGGCCGGCTCGATCAGCCGTTCGCAACTGCGCGACATCGCTGAGAAGAAGATGAAAGACCTCAACGCCAACGATATCGAGGCTGCGGCCAAGATCATTGAAGGTAGCGCCCGTTCCATGGGCCTTGAAATCGTGGAGGCCTGAAGGTCATGACCAAGCTAGCCAAACGCGCCAAGGTCTTCACCGGCGACCGCGCAGTTGCTCACCCCGTCGAAGCCGCCGTCAAACTGGTGAAGGCTAACGCCACTGCCAAGTTCGATGAAAGTGTCGAAATCTCCGTCAATCTGGGCGTTGATCCACGCCATGCCGACCAACAGGTTCGCGGCGTGGTTGGCCTGCCCTCTGGCACCGGCCGTGACGTTCGCGTCGCCGTCATCGCCAAGGACGCCAAGGCCGCTGAAGCCACCGCCGCCGGAGCCGACATTGTCGGTGCCGAGGAGTTGGTCGAGCGGATTCAGGGCGGTTTCATGGACTTTGACCGCGTGATCGCCACACCCGATATGATGGCCTTAGTGGGGCGTCTAGGTAAAGTTTTGGGTCCTCGCGGCCTGATGCCTAATCCTCGCGTCGGCACCGTGACACCCAACGTGGCGCAAGCCGTGAAGGACGCCAAGGGCGGAGCCATCGAGTTCCGTACCGAAAAGACCGGCATCATCCATGCCGGTATCGGCAAGGTCAGCTTCACCGAAGACCAGTTGCTCGCCAATGTGCGCGCCCTAGTCGACGCTTTGAACAAGGCCAAGCCGAGCGGTGCCAAGGGCATCTATATCAAGCGTATCAGCCTCTCCTCGACCATGGGACCAGGCTTTAAGGTCGAGACCAACTCCGTCGGCGTCTAAACGTCTGACGGGCTCGAACGAACTCAGGGCGCGACGGTGACGTCGCGCCCTTTTTCGTGGCCATAAGAACTCAGGGTCGGTAGGTCCTCTCGATATTCCCTTTCAGTTGTGCCTCGGTGAACCAGACGGGCTTGGTCTGGTGGGTAGCGAACAGCGGCGACTGGTCGGCATAGTGAGGCGAGGCGGTGTTTTGGGTAGCCGAGCCGAACTGGTGGATGCTGCGTGAGGTCAGGTGACCCTTAGCGTCCCAGTCGACAAACATGATGTAGCAGTCGCCGTTAACGGCGTGCAGACGACCGTCCATATCTGGCCGACCATAAATGGCGCGGTAGACATCGGGCCCGCCGTCAACCGGCAGGTCGAGCTTGCCGCGACGAAGTCGATTGACGGTGCCCCACTCCGGATCGATCCGGCCATAGAAGCCCTTGATCAGCGGCACTGCGGCCTTGAACATCTGCATGGGGGTCCAATCCGGATTGATCCGCCGCTGGAGCCACATGATCGCCACCAGGGGTGCGCCGCGATTGCGTAAGTCGGTCTGGCCGTCCCAGGCTCGTAATACGGCTTGAGCTGCGACGAGGTCGGGGTCGGTGCCGACATCGGCGGTCACCACGGCCTTAACCCAGGCGTACTCTTCCGACTGCAGGCTGTAGGCGAGGTCGTATTTGTAGGCGTCAAACTCCTGTGCGGTGATCTGGGAGTCGGCGCCGTAGGTCTCCAGCGC
>JANLPX010000525.1:0-9168 GCA_031367485.1 Alphaproteobacteria bacterium
GGCGACTTCACGTGGGACAGGTTGGCCCGACAGAAGGCCATCAGCTCGTCCTTCAGGGCGTCGCCGGCCTCGGCCCAGTCCATCGGCTGGATCACCGCGGCCACCTGCTCACCCATCTCCTCGTGGGGGCCGCCGACCACAGCGGCGTCGGCGACCTTGGGGTGGGTGATCAGCAGATTTTCCAGCTCCTGCGGATAGATATTCACGCCGCCAGAGATGATCATGAAGCTCTTGCGGTCGGTGAGGTAGACGAAGCCTTCTTCGTCCATCCAGCCCACGTCGCCCAAGGTGGTCCAGCCGTACTTATTGGTGTTCTCAGCGATCTTGTCGGGCGCATTGTGATAGGTGAGTGGCGCGCCACCCGAGAAATAGACGGTGCCTTCAGTGCGGGGCGGCAGAGCCTCGCCATCCTCGCCGACAATCTTCACCTCGGCGGTCAGGCCGCGACCGACAGTACCCTTGTGGGTCAGCCAGTCGTGCGGGCCGACATAGCAAAAGCCGTTCCCCTCGCTGCCGGCATAGTATTCGTGGATCACCGGACCCCACCAAGCCATCATCTGCTCCTTGACCGGGATGGGGCAGGGGGCCGCGGCGTGGACAGCCGAGCGCATGGATGAGACGTCGTACTTGGCGCGGATTTCGGGTGCCAGCTTCAACATCCGCACGAAGTGGGTGGGCACGAATTGGCCGACATCAGCCTTATATTTCTCGATCAGCCCCAGCATGGCCTCAGGGTCGAATTTCTCCATAACGATGACGGTGCCGCCTAACTGATGGAGCGCCATGCACCAGCGCAGCGGAGCGGCATGATAGAGTGGAGCGGGCGAGATGTAGACGCTGTCGTTCTGAAACCCGAAGACGCCCTGGGCCAGGGTCGCGACTCCGCCAGGTTCATCGATAGGGCCGCCGGTAAGTGGGCGCTTAATGCCTTTGGGTCGCCCTGTGGTGCCGGAGGAATAGAGCATGTCGGCCCCCGCAGTCTCGTCGGCCACGGGCGTGGCGGGCATGACGTCGCGGGCGGCTTCGAAGCTGGCATAGGGCGCGCGCGCCTCACCGACCATGTAGAGCTTCACGCCTGGGAGCAGAGCGAGCATTTCGTCGATCACCGGGCCGACACCGGCACTGGTGATCAGCACCTTGGCTTCGCAGTCTTTGACGATGTACTCAATCTCGCTGCTGGTGAGCTTAGACGAGATACAAGTGAAATAGAGTCCGCAGCGCTGCGCCGCCCAGGCGATCTCGAAATAGCGTGGGTGATTGTCCAACATCATGGCGATGACATCGCCGGTCTCAAGGCCCAGCGAGCGGAAGAACTGGGCACCCTGATTGGATCGATCGTTGAGTTGGGCATAGGTCACCGTTTCGCCCGATCCGGCCATGATATAGGCGGCGCGGTCAGGGTGATTCAGAGCGTGGGTAGCTGGGTGCATAGGGTTTCCTCAACTAGCGTCAGGGTGGAACCCGCGAGCGCTGCCTAAATTTCTTTGTTGATCGGCATATGCGGTGCTTGACGGACCGTCCGTCAAGCGGGTGTGAGTGGTCAAAATCACAAAGGGAGATTTGCATCATGGCCGTGCCGACATTTGAAACCATCACCCTGGAAGTTGACGCGGGCGTCTGCGTCCTAACCCTCAATCGCCCGGAGAAGCTGAACGCCTTCAACACCCAGATGATGCTCGACTTGATCGCGGCCTTCGATTTCACCGATGGGGCCGACGAGGTGAAGGCCGTTATCGTCACGGGGGCGGGTCGCGGGTTCTGTGCTGGAGCTGACCTTTCGGCAGGTGCGCAGACGTTCGACTATTCTGCTCGTAGTGCCAGCGACAACGAGGCTCGACAGCGCGCTGGTGTGACCCGTGATGGCGGTGGCCTGGTGACCCTGCGCATCTATGACAGCCTCAAGCCTGTGATCGCTGCGGTGAACGGTCCGGCGGTCGGTATCGGCGTGACCATGCAACTGGCGATGGATATTCGCATGGCTTCGACCGAGGCGCGGTTCGGTCTGGTGTTTGCCCGCCGAGGGTTAAACCCTGAGGCGGCATCCTCCTGGTTCCTGCCCAGGCTGGTCGGCATTCAGACGGCTCTGGAGTGGTGCTACACGGGCCGGGTGTTCCCGGCGCAGGAGGCGTTGGATAAAGGCCTCGTTCGCTCCGTCCATGCGCCGGAAGACCTATTGCCGGCTGCCAAGGCCTTAGCCCGCGAGATTGCGGACAACACCGCGCCCGTCTCGATTGCCCTGACCCGGCAACTCATCTGGCGCAATGCAGGCGCCGCCCACCCGATGGATGCCCATATGGCGGATAGTCGTGGTATCCAGGTCCGCGGCAAGATGGGCGATGCCCGCGAAGGGGTAGTTTCGTTCCTTGAAAAACGCCCGGCCGTGTACCCCGACAAGGTGTCTACCGACATGCCCGACATCTGGGATCATTGGACGGCACCCGAGTTTCGATAGCCGTTTGCTGTGGTTCGATAGGGTTCGTTAACGGCGTTGTGTTGGACTCTGGGTCATAATTGCAATGACCCAGTCCATGTCCGCCAATCTTGAGGAGTACGAGCCGCCTGCCGTGCCGGTTTTTAAGGCGCGTGGGGCATTGATGCGCAGGCTAGCCGATGTGGTCTGCTTGCCCTCATCTCGGGTCAATGCGTTCGAACGCGCTATGACCGCTGATTTGCTGGTGGAGATGCTGCGTGATGCCGAAACACCTGAACGGGTGCGCGTGGCGAAGCGGCTTTCTGGTCTAACGGAAATACCTGCGAGCCTCGTGCGGCTGTTGTTACGCGACAAGCTTGAGGTGGCAGAGGGCCTATTGGTCGATTGTGCCTCGCTCTCGGACTCAGACCTCATGGACTGCGTCCGGTCGGCCGGGATGGAGCACAGGCGTTTAGTCGCCATGCGTCGCGGGGTCGGCGAGGTCGTCAGTGAGGAATTGGTTAGCCAAGAGGAGCCCGTCGTGATCGAGGCCTTGCTTCGGAACGATACGGCGAAGCTTTCGAACTCAGCAATTGAAACGATAGTGGCATCGACCCGCGGCGAGTCGCGCCTGGTTCCCGCGCTTATGAAGCGCTCCGAACTGAGACCATCCCACGCCTATGTGTTGTTCTGGTGGGCGGATTCTGATGCCCGGCGCACCATCTTGCAAAGGTTCGCTGTCTCCCGCGAGGTCTTGCAGGAGGCCGCGAGTGATGTTTTCCACTTGGCTGCAGAAGAAGGCTGGCAGGACGCCCTGTCGCGCAAGGCGTTGCAGTTCATTGAGCGGCGACAACGCAATCGCGCGGCAATCGAGAAGAGTCCGTTTGATAGTTTGGAATCTGCCATCGCGGCGGCGCAGAACGGGCTTACACGCGAAATCGCCGATGAAATCTCTTACCTATCGGGTTTGAAACCCATGACAGGTGCCAAGATTTTCATGGATGCTGGTGGAGAGGGGTTAGCCATCCTTTGCAAGGCAACCGGGTTGCCCAAGTCGGCGGTTCGGGCGCTTTGGAAGGGTTTGCGACGTTCCGATATGGGCGCCGATGGGCAAATCAATCCTGGTCTGGAGCGTGTCCTCACCACATTTGACATCTTGGCCGTGGATCGCGCGCAAACTGTACTGCGTTATTGGAACTGGTCGTTGTCTTCGGCCCTGACGCCTGCGCTCATTCGGGCTATTCGTGAGGGTGATGAGGCGGCAGTGGACGAATATTCTGTGCCTCAACGTGCGGCAATGCTCGCACTCTCTAAAGAATTTGGGCGTCAGAGCTAAATCTGCGAAATTCTTGGATGCGCCACCCCTGAAGACATTTCCCAGTCCAGATTATCTGGATATGAGAAGTAACGCATAGATTGAGTAGCCAACTTACGAGATGCCGATTCAAACGAGCATGCTCCGATTTACGCTCAAAATTAGAGCTGCGACAATTTCAATATACAGACTTGTGATTGCTATTCGGTGCCGTTATTCAACGGTAATTGATCTTTTGAATCAGTTGATCCCAACAAATCGGCGATTTTCGCCCACGGAATGAGATTTATGGACGAAAAATCTGAAGTCATCGAAATGACGGCTGATATTGTTTCAGCCTATGTCGGCAATAACTCTGTTTCGGCGGCCGAGCTGCCATCCTTGATTCAAAGCGTCCATCGCGCATTGTCGGGGATCACAGGTGTCGCTGAAGTTCCAGAGGCCGCGCCAAAGGAACCTGCCGTTCCTATTCGCCGTTCGATTACTCCCGACTATTTGGTTTGCCTGGAAGACGGCCGGAAGTTCAAATCTCTGAAGCGCCACCTGCGCACCAAGTACAACATGAGTCCGGAAGACTATCGGGCCAAATGGAACTTGGCCAAGGACTATCCCATGGTCGCGCCAAACTATGCGAAAGCGCGCTCGGACCTCGCCAAACAAATGGGCCTGGGCCAGGGCGGTCGCCAAGCGCCTAAGAAGCGCGGCAAATAATACTTCGCTGACCTTCGTTTCGTCGGAACGCCCATCTCACGGTGGGCGTTTTCATATTCGGCCCTGAATTTGCGAATTTGCGAATTCGCGGCCCGAACGCAGGATTTCCCTTGCTCCCGATTCGCGCATCAGGCGATAAGTGATTCGTTGTGATTCCAAGGGGTTGTTAAGGAATCTGAATATGACGACGCAGATCGGGGCTTCTGCGGCGGCAGCTAGGGCACATGCGGAGCTTTTGGCCTATTGGTCGGGGCTTCGACGGGGTCAAAAGTTGCCAGGCCGACGTGACATTCGACCGGAGGACCTTAAGCGCCTTCTGCCGACCGTGAGCCTGCTTGATGTTCGTAGTGAGCCGATGGACTTTCGCCTTCGCTTGGCGGGAACCGGCCTCTATGGAGTTTATGGTCGTGAGATCACCGGCCTGACGCTCGGCGAAGTCTATAGTAGCTCGGGCGCTGACTACTGGGGGGGTGAGCTCCGTAAGGTCGTGACCGAGCGCAAACCCTCGGTTGGGCTCCATAACCTGGCTTGGCGGGGGACATCCCACATGTCTCTGCTTTGGTTACGGCTCCCCTTGGCAACAAATGGCGTCGATGTTGATATGATCTTGGGATATGACGCCGTTGTCGGCGTTCAGGGCGGTGTGGGCGAAAATAGCGGAATTCGAGCTGCTTAGGCTTTGATCGCACCGGCATCTCGACGCACGCGGGACACCATCGAAGCTAGTCCATTGGAGCGCTGAGCCGAGAGATGACCCCGTAGTCCCAGTCGTTCAAAGGCGCTGTCTGAATCAAACGCCAAAATCTGAGCTGAGGTGTGGCCCGACAGAAGTCGCAAGAGGACAGCAATCAGTCCCCGCACGATATGGGCGTCAGAGTCGCCTCGAAAGTGGAGGGTACCATCCGCATGGGGCTCAGTTATTAGCCACACCTGACTGGCACAACCACGCACCTTGTTGCCTTCGGATCGTTCAGCATCGGTGAGCGGCTTGAGGCTCTTACCCAGATCGATCACGTGACGATAACGCTCTTCCCAATCACCGAGGAACTCGAATTCCTCAATAAGCTCGGCCAGTTCGGTTTCGATATTATGCATTGCGATTGCGACTTAGGCGTTCGCGCCGTGCGGCGCAATGTTCGCCTCACGCTATCGGTAGGTAGACGCTTACTGTCAAACCGCCACCGGTCGTCGGACCCATTTCCACGCGACCTTCCATGGCTTGGCACAGAAGGGTTACGATGCGAAGGCCAAGGCCAGCCCCCTGATTACGCCGGGTGAGCGCGGAACCGCCCTGTTCAAAGGGGCGCATTACACGCTCGAAATCGGAGGGTCCAATTCCTGGCCCCCTATCTGCAACGCTGATCACAACATTGTCTTGGGCACGAGTTGCCGAAATTACAACCTGCGTCCCCTCTGGGCAGTGATTGCAGACATTCTGAATTAGATTGGCCAGAACAGTGCGAAGGCCCTGATCATCGGCGCGGACTGACGATAGGCGACCATGGTTTTCAATCACCAAGTCAATCCGGGCCGCTGCGATTTCGTCGCGTAGGCGGTCCGTGACATCGTCAAGTGCGTGGTCAAGGGATTGAAGGGAAATCTGAATGTCTGCGGTCCGCCCCTCTAGCTTTGCAATCTCGATGACCTGATTGGCTAGGCTCAGAAGGCGTTGGCCGCTCTCGACTATAAGTTCGGCATAGCCCAGGTACTTGGGCGATCCCAGTGGGCCATACAGCTCCTTAGACAAGATGTCGGCAAACCCCAGTATCGTGTTGAGTGGTGTACGGAGTTCGTGGCTCACCATTCGCAGGAACGAGCGCTGTCGCTCGTCAATACCGGCCTCTACGGCGTCGTCGCCGCGACGGTGGGAAGGTAGATGGTTTTTAGCCTTATCGGGCATGGCGTCGTGAGAGCATCAACTTGCATGGACCCTTTCTCTATCTCATCGCACTTTCGATTTCGTTTCCGCGATGCCGAAAATAATAGAGCTTTGGTCGCCTCTTGGGCGAGTGGGCTCGCTCCAAATGTCGGGGTCGGCTAAGACAGAGAATTCCCGGCGACAGCCGACAAGGAGTTGCTGAGTCGCGCGGTGATGAAACCGGAGACCATCAAAACGAGATCGTCTACCCCTGGGCGCGCCGTCGTCAATCTGGATTGGTGGAACGCGGCTTGGCTAGGCGCGCTCGCGCTTAGCAGCGGGATATTGCTGGTCGCCAGTATACCGGTCACAGGCGCTTCCTTGATGGCCCTTTTGACCATGGCTGCCGCGCCTGTCGTTGGGCTGGTGACGAGTCGCTGGACCGTTTCCTGGGCTGAACCCGTTGTGCTCTGGGCATGGGGTCTTAGCGCAACAACCGCTGTTTTGCTTACGGGTGGAGTTCCTGGTTCTGTGGCCGTTTGGCTGTTGGCCCCCTTGGCTGCCGCGTCGGCCATGTCCCGCCCGGCTCGCCTGGCCCTTGGCGTCGCGGTGTCCCTGTTTAGCCTTGGGGCGGCGTTACTGGGGGGGTGGGCCTTAGCACTGCCGCCGAGCCCAGACTTCCTATTGGCCCAGATGCTGGGTTTGACCAGTCTTCTGACCACATCTCTTGGATTTGGCGTTGCTCTAATCCTCTTGCATCGAAGCCTGGAAACTGGACGACGCCAAGCTGATCGCGCGCAGAGCCTATTGCGACAGGCGGTATCGGAGCAGCCCCATCTATTGGTAACGGTCGACGCTGCTGGTCATTTGACGGGGGCTTGGGGACGACTGCCACAGGGTCTGGTGTCCCTTCCTGCTGCAAATCGTGCCTTGTCACTAATCGCCACCTCAACAGAACAAATCGGTGTGGAACAGGCCATTGCCCAGGCACTAGCCAATGGCATTGGCGCGGTGCGGTTTTCGCCTGTCATCTCGGACGTTCCGTACCTTGAGTTATCGCTTCGTCGTGTCAGTCATGCGCGGTTGATCGGCACGATCGCCGACGTGCGTCCTCAATTGGCTCGCGAGACCCAGCTGGAGACGGCACGCGCCGAGGCCGAGGCCCAGAACGCCGGAAAATCAAGATTCCTAGCCAATATGAGCCATGAGCTTCGTACCCCCCTAAACGCGATTATGGGGTTTGCCGACATCATGAAGCAGAAGCTGTTTGGGCCTTTGCCTGATCGCTACGCTGACTACCCTGATCTGATCCATGAGTCGGGCGCGCATCTCCTGGAATTAATTAATGACGTGCTCGATATGTCCAAGATTGAGGCCGACCGGTTTGAGCTTAACCGCGAGGAGTTCGATGCACGCGAGGCGCTAAATGCTGTACTGCGCCTAATGCATGGTCAGGCGGATCGAGCAGGTGTTCATTTGCGTGCTCAGATACCAGCAGATCCCATCGAGGTGGTCGCAGATCGTCGCGCGCTCAAGCAGATTGCGCTAAATCTGATTTCCAACGCGCTCAAATTCACGCCAAAAGATGGTAGCGTGACCGTTTCGATGCGTGGCCTAGGACCATCCCTGGAGGTCTTGGTTACCGATACCGGTTCGGGGATAGCGAAGGTCGATTTAGAGCGACTTGGTCGGCCCTACGAGCAGGCTGGCGACACCGTGCAGCGGGCCGCAGGCACCGGCCTGGGTCTGTCTCTCGTGCGGGCGCTAACCGAGCTACACGGTGGTGAGATGGTCATAGAAAGCCAGTTGGGGCAGGGCACAGCGGTTACTGTGACCATGCCCGTGATCAGCGGCATGTCCTCGGTAACACGGGAAACGCCATCTGCGACCGTACTCCACTAGCGACTGGCGACCTGAAGAAAAGCCCTGCCGGCCGCGAAGTCGCCGACCTCTATATAAATCCTCCGGACCTGATCGTCTTGGAACAAGAATTCAACCGCGACGGCTTCGCGGGGATCTAAGGCGGAGATGGCTTGAGCTGCGCTGGCTGGAAACCGGAACGCCCATCCCGATGCCATCCCTTTAGGTAATAGGTCTTGGCCCGCGTGGCTGCGCGCCTCGGCCTGGAAGGTCACCTGGGCACCGGGCGGCGAGAATCTTCGAGAAAGCGGTGTTGCCGCGAGAGTCGCTCCTTGCAGGTTGAGGTATGGCCCCACAGTGAGAGCATCGTTCCGCATGACTAACCTCGCGCCATACGGGGCTTCATCGGCATCCAGGTTAGCAACGGCCATCAAGGCGTTGGCTCCGGTGCGCCCAGCGAGGCCGAAGACCAGGCGATCGCCGTTCTGTTGCAGATCCTGGGCCAGCCGCCAACGTAGCGCGGTGACGCTCGAGCTCCGGTCGGCGCTCCATCCAGCATGATCTCCCGGGTAGTCCATGCGGATCATCCGCGCATAGCCCTCGAAAGCGTGTCGCACCCTCCCAGCGGCAACGGCTAGATCGGTGGAATTGCATGGAGTTGAAAGCGCTTTGCTGCGCGCACGCTTCTCAACCACGTTCAACATGGCTTTGGGTGTGCCAGCCCTCAGTGCAGCACCCCGGGCCTGTGCGCCCGCCGCCGCCAAAGCCGAACCTACGGGGCCAGCAAACAGACCGCACTCAGCGTCCGCAGCTATCATAACCGTGCGCTCGTAGAACAGGTCGAGGCTAGAGGCGCTCGCAAGTCCTGGCATCGCCACTAGGACTAAGCCAAGGATCAAACCCACTCTTCGAGCCTTCGGTTGACCAGCAATGATGGGGTGGTCGGTCATGAGCTCTTGTGTTTCGTTCAAGCTTCGAGAACTTGGTGCGCACCTTTAGACCGCCCTGCCTTTC
>JANLPX010000368.1:0-5614 GCA_031367485.1 Alphaproteobacteria bacterium
GTGACGCCTATTCGATCTGCGACGCCTATCTATACGTCGTCGCGGGCTGGTTGTCGCGTGACGGCATTGACCCTGCCTTGTTCCGGAACGTCGCTGAGCACACCGCCCGAATGAATGCGCGGTCTGCAGTGAGCAAGGTTCTTGCCGTGCTCGCCGGATAAGGACCCATTTGCGCAAGACTGTTGCGCGAATGGTCGGGATTCTATAGGAACGGTGCCATGCGTATGTCACCGCACAGCTTGCTTCTCCTTTCGCTGGGGCTTAGCCGCCCCTGGGCGCCTCTTTAGGCTGCGCTATTTCGCGGCCGGGCGTTTCAGGGGATGACCCCAAAGCCCGACCCTACTAAAACACCCGCGAAACAAGAGCACCACCATGACCCAATCGGCCCTTGAGCCCTCCAATGACACCGCCGCACCCGTCGCAGCGGAAGCCCCCCGTGATCCTAAGGACCGGGTCATCGTCTTCGACACCACCATGCGCGACGGCGAGCAATCGCCCGGTGCCTCCATGTCGCTGGACGAGAAGCTGGAGCTGGCCAAGATCCTCGAAGAGATGAGGGTCGACGTGATTGAGGCGGGCTTTCCTATCGCCTCGAACGGCGATTTTGAGGCGGTACTGCGCATCTCGGAGATCGTGACTGAGAGTACGATCTGCGGTTTGGCCCGTGCTGGAATTGGTGACATTGAGCGCTGCGCCGAGGCGATCCGACCGGCCAAGCGAGGCCGTATCCACACCTTTCTGTCCACCAGTCCAAGTCATCGCGACCATATTCTGCGCGCCAGCCAGGAAGACATTCTGGAAATGATCACCGGCTCGGTGAGCCATGCGCGCAATCTGTGCGGTGATGTGGAGTGGTCCGCTCAAGACGCCACCCGCACCGAACAGGACTTCCTGCGCCGCTGTGTTGAGGCCGCGATCAAGGCCGGGGCGACGACGATCAATCTGCCCGACACGGTGGGCTACAGCTATCCCAGCGAATATGGCGACATCTTCCGCGACATTCTGGAGCATGTGCCCGGTGCTGACCAGATTATCCTGTCCACCCATTGCCACAACGATCTCGGCCTAGCTGTTGCCAACAGCCTGGCGGGGGTTCAGGGCGGTGCGCGCCAGGTCGAGGTGGCGATTAACGGCATCGGCGAACGGGCCGGCAATGCGGCACTGGAAGAAGTGGTCATGGCGCTGAAGGTGCGAGGCGACCGGTTACCGTTCTTTACCCAGACCGACCCGTCGCACATCACCCGGGCCAGTCGCTATGTCTCGGCGATCACGGGCTTTCCGGTTCAATTCAACAAGGCCATTGTCGGTAAGAATGCTTTTGCTCACGAGAGCGGTATTCACCAGGATGGGATGCTTAAAGATCGCGGCACCTATGAGATTATGAGCCCGGAGACAGTGGGGCAGAGTGGCTCTAGTCTGGTCATGGGCAAGCACGCGGGGCGAGCCGGCTTCCGCGAGAAGCTGAAGTCCCTGGGCTATGAACTGGGCCAAAACGCGCTGAACGAGGCCTTCCAGCGGTTCAAAGATTTGGCTGACAAAAAGAAGCACGTGTTTGACGACGATATCGTGGCCTTGGTGGACGACGCCTTGGCGTCGGGATCGGACCGAATTCAGGTGAAGTCTTTGCGGGTGATCGCCGGGACCGAGGGGCCGCAACAGGCTGAGTTGACCGTCACGGTTGACGGCGTGGAGCGCTCGGCCTCGGCAACAGGTGATGGTCCGGTGGATGCCGTATTCAATGCCATTCACGAAGCCGTAGCGCATGGCGCGATCCTGCGTCTGTTCCAAGTCCATGCGGTGACGGAGGGCACAGACGCCCAAGCTCAGGTCTCAGTGCGCCTCGAAGAGGACGGACGCATTGCGACGGGTCAGGCCGCCGACACCGACACTCTAACTGCTTCGGCCAAGGCCTATGTGAACGCGCTCAACAACCTCTTCGCGCGCAAGGAAAAGAGCGCGCCGAACGCCATCGCTAGCGGGTTTTAGAGCCTGACAATTCCCTCCCCTTCATGGGGAGGGTGGATGGCGAGCAGCGCCAGACGGCTGGGGGGTGCCTGACGCTAGCACGCGCCTCACCAGAATTCCCCACCCGGCCGCTAGGCGGCCACCCTCTCCATGAAGGGGAGGGAGAGGAGAGCACATGCTCTGGATTGTTTTGACCGCTGCTGCGGCACCGCTGCAGGTTGCCCGCAATGTGCTGCAACGGGGACTTATCGGTGACGCCGGACCTTGGGGCGCGACCCTGGTCCGGTTTCTGTTTGGCTTGCCGTTCTCGATTGCCCTGCTCGCAATCGCTCAGGCCCTGACACCGAGCGCGAACCCGCACTGGGTTGCTAGGTTTTGGGTGTTCATTTCAGTTGGAGCCATCGCTCAGGTCTGCGCAACAGCGGCTCTATTGGTGGCGATGCAGCGATCTGGATTTGCCGTTGCAACCTTCATGCAGCAGGCCTCGCTTCCGCTCGGAGCGATCCTAGGCTGGTTGGCGTTCGGTGATGACCTCAACAGTTGGAAATGGCTGGGGATCGCCATGACCAGCTTGGGCCTCACCATATTATCCTGGCCCAAGGTCGATGATGCCCGGAGCGTTGTCTTGGGATCGATGTTTGGCTTGGTGTCAGGCTTGGCGTTTGCGTTTGCCTTGAATGGTTATCGGCAGGCTGGGCTCGCGTTGGAACCCCTCCATCCGGTCTATGCGGGCTTGGCTGGGGTGGTGGTGGCACAGTCTCTGCAAACCCTGATCCTAGGCGGAGCCCTGGCAATCTGGAAGCCAAGCGTGCTGCGTGCGGTGGCGAAGTCTTGGAAACCTTCGTTGGGAGCCGGGTTCTTTGGTGCGGCGGCGTCTGCCTGTTGGTTCGCCGCTCTGGCTATGTCACCCGCCGGACCAGTTCGCGCGGTCGGCGTCATCGAAGCGCCAATTGCCGCCGCCGCCGGACGAAAGCTCTTTAATGAACGGCTCACCTTGCGCCAGATGGTTGGCGGTGGCTTGACGGCGCTCGGTGTTGTGATGACAGCTTTGGGGTAGTTGCGGAGGCTGTGATGCGAAACGCCGATTTTGACACTGAGGCCCATACCCGTCGGATGGTCCGGGATGGCTATACAGTGATCGACGACTTTTTGGGCGCCCATGTCTTGGACCAAGTGCGGGAGGGTCTAAAGCCGCTCTTGGGAGCCCATGTGGGTCGCAATGACTTTGAGGGGTACCTGACCGAGCGGGTGTATACGTTGGTAGCGCGGGGCAGGGTGTTCGAAGACATCACCGAGGATCCTCGGGTTCTTGCCCTGCTAGATAGGTTCCTACTGCCCGGCTATCTGCTGACCGCGAGCCAAGCCATCTGCATCCAACCCGGTGAGGATGCGCAAGGGGTGCATGTGGACGACAGCTTCTACCGCCTTCCTCGTCCCCGACCACCCGTCAGCATAAGCCTGATTGCGGCGATTGACAATTTCACCCTTGAGAACGGTGCAACGGAGATAATTGCGGGCAGCCAGACATGGAGCGATGCCGAGGTTGCGGCCTTAACTCCGGAGCGTGCCAAGGCTCTGTTGCAGCCTATGACCCTGAAGGCTGGTTCGGCCATCGTGTTTCAAGCCACCATGCTACATCAAGGTGGGGCGAATAACAGCCCGGTGCCGCGCTTGGCGCTGACGAATCAGTATTGTCAGCCCTGGGGGCGGACTCAGGAGAACTACTTCCTGGGCGTCCCACGTGAGATGGCTCGGGAAATGTCACCGCGCCTGCAAGCTCTGTTGGGATATGGTGTCTGGTCAACCTTTATGGGTCATGTGTCGGCGTCACATCCGGCGAAAGCGTTGGACGCCGCCTGGGTCGCGCCGGTACTCAATCAAGTTCAACCCTGACTACTGGGCCTCAAAGAAGGCGTCGGGGCTCTCAACCTCGATGAGTTTGCCCCGTCGGATTTCGAGAAACCGGGTGGCGGCTGTGCGTGTGAAATATCGATCATGGCTAACAAAAAGACAGGCGACATCTGAAGTTTCCAACTGAGCCTCAAGTTCCTCCTGTCCCTCGATATCCAGATGGTTGGTGGGCTCATCTAGGAGATAGAAGTTCGGCTTGGCCAATCGCATTCGCAGGAAGGTGAGCCGCGCGCGTTCCCCGTGACTTAGGTTGGCAATGGGTCCGGTGATGCGATGATAGGGAAAACCCGCCTTAGCCAAGAGCGCATTAGCATCCTTGGTGGTCGCCCCGTCGGTCGCAACGAGGTAGTCGAGCAAGCTGGACTTCAGGGGCAGTGCTGCCATCCTCTGATCGAAATAGACCAGCCGACACTGGGGATTGAACCGCACCGCAGCCTGGCCATCATAGTGCTCAAGCTCTGGGTCATAGGCGCGCGAGATCGCGTTCAGCAGCATCGACTTGCCTGCGCCATTGGCACCTAGGATCGCGATACGATCGCCCGCCGATACACTGAGCTTGTCGATTGAGAAGAGTTTTCGTGCCCCGTCCGGGGTTGTTACTTCATAACCCTGAAGCCGTAGGGCGACCTTAGCATCTATGTCGCCGTCGTGCAGCTCCAGACGGCGTTCCCTGGCGACGTAGTTATCAGTGCGCTCGGTCTCTATCCGGTCGATGCGCTTCTCGGTCGCCTTAGCGCGCTTGTGGAACTTGTCGTTTTTGACACCCCAAACGCGATAGCGGGCGGCCATCTTCTCAAGTCGTTCGATTTCCTTTCCTTCCAGCTGGCGGCGAACCGCATCCGCAGCATCGCGGTGCAAGAGCTGCTCGCGGGCGGCGCTGAACGGTACCGCAAAACTGTGGGCACCATCGGAGCGCAGGAATAGGGTTCGCGTTGTCGCGCGCTCCAGGAATTCCCGATCGTGGCTAACGATTAACATGGGTAGCCGAGCCTCGTCCTCCAGCCAGCGCTCGAGCGTGTTGATGTTCGACAGGTCCAGGTGATTGGTGGGCTCGTCCAAGATCAGGAGGTCAGGTTCAGTCAGTCGCGCCGCAGCGGCGATCAGTATCAGCCGCTGCCAGCCGCCACTCAGCGAGCCAAAGGGTTGCTGGGCAGTTTCGTGGGTAATTGCGATTTCATCTAAAAGAACATCGACCTTCCAGTCCTCTGATCCGTCCGAAACGATAAGGGCTGACTCAAGGACCGCTCTTAGGGCGTGACTACTCAAGCCTTGCGGGACTTCCTGGGGGACATAGCCGACCTTCAGACCTCGCGACTTTACGATCTGGCCGTCATCGAGTTCGAGCTCGCCCAAAAGGCATTTGAGTAGGGTTGATTTGCCCGCCCCGTTTTCCCCGACCAGGGCCGTTCGCGCGTCGTCCAGCTGGAAGCTGATATTCTCGAAGACAGAGGTTGCGCCGTAAAGGAACCTAGCGTTCTCCACCCCAAGCACGGCCATACGAGACATTTCGACTCAAGCTCTCTCAGTTTGGGCGACTGTAAGGATGAATCGGTTTGTACATTACCCCGGAGCGCAAAAGCACCCACTGACCGCTCGCCGAGGTGGTGGAACTACCTTGTCAGGCGAGATATCTTGTATCGAATGGCGCTGGCCGCGAATAGGCCTTGAAATCAACCCATTGGCAGGGCACACGGACCTGAACCGCTGACGCGTGGCGTCATCGCGAACACCCTCCAAG
>JANLPX010000066.1:0-4629 GCA_031367485.1 Alphaproteobacteria bacterium
GCGTAAGCAGATCCGGCGATCAAGGTTGCGACGGCGACTGCGGCGGGGAATAGAATGGAATTTCGCATGGTCAGGGCCCTAGAACAGGTTCGGGTTCTTGGAGATCAAAGCCTTGACGTCATCGTCGAGGCTGAGCCGGACATTGGCGTCCAGCTTGGCATAGATGGTGATGGGTTTCACATCCAGATGCACGGTCGTGGCGCAGGCGCTGAGTGCCGGCAAAGCCACTAGGGTCGCAAAGAGGGCTCTTCGGTCGATCATCTGGGATATCTCCTCATTCGGCATCGGCTCTATGGCGGTTCACGGCTGAACGGGACCTGAACCACGGGCCTTCTGATAATCGGCGAAGTCAGCCAACAGCTGATCCAGGTTGACGGATGTGTCCAGCGTCAAATCTACCTTTGTGCCGGAAGGCAGTGGTATCTTCTGGGTAATCTTGCGCCCAACAACTTCGCGCCAGGATAGGCGTATGTCGGGTGAAGTTCGGGTGGGGGGATTGTGTTCCCCTTTGATATGAAAAACGATCCCAAGACGGCCTTCTGCTAGGCTATCAACCTTGGCATCCAGGGCTGAGAAGTCGAGATTCTCCATCGCCTGATAGACAAAATCCGAGAGGGGATCTGTTGTATCGAGGGTCGGATCTTTTTTGGCTGGAATACCGGCGTCAGAGGTGACTTGCGTGAGGGCCTCGCGGCGGATCGACAGGCGGCCTGGTTCGATTGCCCGTAACTGACCGCCATTTATCCGCATACCTTGCGGCGAGATCGCAAAGGGAATTTGGCCGCTCACCTTGGCCTTGAGGTCCATTCGATCTCCGAAAGGGGAGGCTTCCACCAGGTCGCTGACCTGCACACCTGCCAAGTCGGCAACGCCGCTCCAGTTGGCATCCCGGGCGAAGGGAATTTCGAAGGGGCGCAGGGTAAGCGTGCCGCCGCCCAAGGCCAGGGTTGCACCGCTGACCTGAATGGATTTCTCATCAAGGCCAAAAGTCACATCGCTGGCCCCGACGGCAGCTAGTCCCGCAAAGCCCTCGGCTCGGAGGGTTTGACCCGGCGCGGCCAGGAGCGGCGCAAGACTGGTCAAGACGACGCGTCCTGAGAGACCCTTTACAAGCCCCGCCGGGCTCCGGAAATCTAGGCTTCTTACGTCCAGTGTTCCGTGGCTGTTGGAGCCACTCTTTGTCCAATCTACCGCGCCCTTGAATTGTATGTGGCCCTGAGCGGGCGAGCCAACCCTGCTTGCCAAGGGGGACAAGGCCGCCGGCTGTAGACCCCCGTCAGCAAAGGCCAGATCGCCAGTGTCGAGGACGAGTGTGCCAATCCCGGTTGTGCCATCATGACTAAGGTTCGCTTCCGCTAGCGCCTGCCCACCGAGATCGCTCAGAGTGAAGTCACCCCGCCAGATTTGCGACTTTAACTGCACCGTTCCCTGTGCTCGAAGCGGACGAAACCGTGTGGCCTTTGAGGTGTCGGTGAGCCGAGATGTCGTAATTTGGGTCAACAGGGCAAGATTACCATTGCGTGACTCCGCCAGAACTGGCCCGGAGAGTTCGCTCACCTTGGCCTCCAAAAACGGGACCTGCGCGGTAATGTCCTTGAGTGAGCCAGCTACTCGAAGCGCGCCGCCTGCCGACGTGAACAGCGGTCCGCGAGCTGGACAAACACTGCCCGACAATGCCTCAAGATCATTAACGCCCAGTTCTAGACGTCCAACGGCTATCTCTGCGCATCGGTTGGCGACCAAGCTTAGGCCGGTGGCTGTTAGTTGGAAGGCCCCGGAAACGTCGACGGCTCCGGCTTCTACCGGGCCAAAACTGCCCTTGGTGATCAGGCTGAGTTGTCCCTCGATCTTCCCGCCCGTCGTTTGGTAGCGTGTCACCAACAGGGCGGTCGAGGGTAAGCTTCCTCCAGCCGTCGTAATCCCAAAACTCCCGCCACCATGGGCGTAGAGGGGTCCGTTCACGCCTTTAAGCTCGGCCAATCCCCCATTATCAGGACGAATCAAAACGGGGCTCGGCAAGGTGAGCGAGAATTGCGAACCCTGAAGTCCCAATTTCAGGCTGGGGGCAGATATGCGAACGGCAGCCAAGGCGCGCTTAAGTCCGGCATCTGTGGGTGTGTCGCTGGGTGTCGCGGAACCCAGTCCACGCCAGCCGCCCCTAGCCGCCGCAGAACCGGTGAAGTTTAACATCAAACCATTTTTGGAGAATTGGATCGGTCCCTGAAGCGCCAGGGAGAGTCTTTCAAGGCGGCCATCAGTCCCCGGCGTGAGGGTTCGCGCCGAGCTTTGCATCATCAGATTCGCGCCAAAAACGTCGCCTCCCGCCCGCGTCCAAATCAAATTGGTGACTTGGGTGCGGTTGCGAATGTCTCCCCCGTGGATGGCTCCCGAACCGCCGACGCGGGCCTGGGTGACGAGATCACTACTGCCCCGCACGTCGAGCCGCTCGAGCGTCCCGGTTGCTGAGCCCCGGAAGTTGATCTCCTGGGTGAGATCATCAAACCGAACCGACCTGGTTGCGACCGACTTGGAGGTCAATGATTGGGCAGTGGAGGTCAATTTCAGACTGATATCTCCATTTGCCGTTCGATGTGCAATGTCCGGGTACGGCACTTGACCGGCCAGCCGCACGTGCGCCCCCTGAGTAGATACGGCCGAGACTCGTGCTTCACTGCTTTGCGTCTCAGCCGCTATCGCTAGGCGATCCCCGAACCGAACGACATGCAGCTCACTTCGTCCCAACCTGGCCCGGAACGAAGAACTCTTCAGGGTGGTCGGATCGATGATGAGATCCAGCCGGTCCAGCTTGCCCTTTCGAAACTGCCCGCTCGCCTTGGCCACCACGGGTCCATAGTCAGTAGTCAGGCGCAGGGTGCCGTCCTCAAGGATGATTTCTGGCGGCTGTTGGGTTGGATCTGGAGCCAGCTTGAGCAGCCGCTGAAGCAGGGGGTCAAGCGACCCCAAGCTCAAATGCCCGTCATGCCAGCGGCCTTTGAGCTGAGGTTTGATCAAGCGTATGGCGGTGACGTGGACGGACTTTCCCGACCAGATGGATGGCAGACCATATTGAACCTGTACCAGTTCTGCAGTCAGGTCAGGGTCGCTGGCTGGCCCAATACGCAGGGTTCCCGAAAGCCCACTGGGACCAAAGGCCTTAAACGCGATCTCAGACTCAACGCCTTGCCGCCGCAACCAACCCGTAACAAGCTCGCGTGCTAAGGTGCGGCGTTCCAAATAGGAAACGCTCAGGGCTACAACGGCCGCCAAGACAATAGCCAAGACCAGCCAACGCCAGGGACGTCTGAGCCTAGTCGGGAGGGCGGGCTGAGGCTGTTTCAAACGCGAACCTGCTTCGGACAAGCTCTGAGCATGACCTCAAATCCCGTCCGAAGCATGGCAGGCCTAGAGTCCGCCGAGCGTGGCCAGAGCCACGCCGCCGTCGACCGCAATGGTTTCGCCCACCACATAGTCGCCGGCTCGGCTGGCCAAGTAGATTGCCGCTGCCGCCATGTCTTCATCTCGACCGATACGGCGTGAGGGAATGCGCTTGGCAATAGCATCGCCCTCATCGCGGGCCACCTTGTTCATCTCTGACGCAAAGGCTCCGGGCGCGATGCCAGTTACATTAATAGCGTCATTGATCAGGGTCGCGGCCATGCGACGGGTTAGGTAGATCAGCCCAGCCTTGGATGCGTGATAGCTATAGGTTTCCTGTGGGTTCAGGCGGATACCGTCGATGGAGCAGATGTTGATCACCTTGGCGGGCTGATCGCGGCTGGCGGCGGCCTTTAGGGCCCCGTGCAGAGCCTGAGTCAGGAAGAAGGGTGATTTTAGGTTCAGGTCCAGGACCTTGTCCCAGCCGCTTTCTGGAAACTCATCGAAATTGGCACCCCAAGCCGCACCGGCATTATTGACCAGGATATCGAGCTTGGGTTCCAGATCGTTGTAGCGCTTGGCCAGCATCCGCACGCCTTCGACCGTCGAGACGTCCTGCGGCAGTGAGATGCACTCACGGCCATCCACCGAAAGCTCAGCTGCCACGTCATCGCAGACCCCGGCCTTGCGTGAAGATATATAGACCTTGGCCCCTTGTTCCAGGAAACCCTCGGCGATCATCTTGCCAATGCCGCGTGAACCGCCGGTAACCAGGGCAACGCGGCCCTTCAATGAGAACAGATCTAAAGCCATCACGACCTCCCGCTTGTTGTTTATGCTCCCTCTTAGACTGCGGAAGTCGCCGCGCAAACCCGGCGCAGTTTTGACTCGCGCCGCTGACTGACCGCCTATAAACAAACGTTTGAATCCGCCCCTCGAGAGGCGGCCCAGTTTCCCTAGTCGAGGATGCCCAGAATGACCGCCATCAACCCGGTGACTGACCTTTCGATGGACGGCGATATTGCCGTGATCACCCTGAACTCGCCGCCGGTAAACGCCCTATCGGCCAAGGTCCGCGAAGGTCTATTTGAAGGCTTCAAGGCCGCCGGCGCTGATCCTGTCGCCAAGGCCATTGTGCTGATCTGCGAGGGTCGCACCTTTATCGCCGGAGCCGACATCACAGAATTCGGCGGGGCCATGGCGGGGCCGAGCCTCACCGACGTGCAGAACATGATGGAGAATTCCCCCAAACCC
>JANLPX010000071.1:0-3465 GCA_031367485.1 Alphaproteobacteria bacterium
CGCGTTGACTTAGAGCCGATTGACTCTATCTTCCGCCCCGCGCGACGACTGCCGTCTGCGCCGCCGCAGTAACCCAAGCTCAATATTCCGGGTGCGGAACTGCTCAAATTGCAACTGATGACCGAATTTTCTGAACTGGGCCTCTCGCCCGCTACTCTACAGGCCGTGGCCGATACAGGCTACACGACTGCCACCCCCATCCAGGCCGAGGCCATCCCTGTCGCGCTCGCAGGTCGAGACGTCTTGGGTATCGCCCAAACCGGTACTGGCAAAACCGCTGCCTTCACCTTGCCGATGATCGATCGGCTAGCTGCCGGGCGCTCCAAGGCGCGGATGCCGCGCGCCCTGGTGATTGCACCAACCCGCGAACTGGCGGACCAAGTTTCCGCCTCCTTTGAGAAGTACGCCAAGGGCCAGCAGATCAAACTGAGCTGGGCGCTCTTGATCGGCGGGGTGTCCTTCAAGGACCAAGAACTCAAACTTGATCGCGGCGTTGACGTGCTGATCGCCACGCCGGGCCGACTGCTCGACCATTTCGAACGCGGCAAGCTGTTGATGACCGGAGTCCAAATCCTTGTCGTTGATGAGGCCGACCGTATGCTCGACATGGGCTTCATCCCCGATATTGAGCGCATCTTCAAACTTACGCCCGCCAAGAAGCAGACCCTGTTTTTCTCCGCGACCATGCCGCCAGAGATCACGCGGCTGACCAAGCAATTCCTAAAGGACCCGGTCCGCATTGAGGCTACCCGTCCAGCCACCGCGGCCGAAACCATCACCCAGCACATCGTGCGCCTGCCCACCGCCGACCCTAAGGCTAAGCGGACCGCGCTGCGGATGCTGATCGCGGCCGATGATGTTCGAAACGGCATCGTCTTCTGCAATCGAAAGTCTGAAGTTGATATCGTCGCCAAGTCTCTGAAGGCGCATGGCTTCGACGCCGCCCCTATCCATGGGGATCTGGATCAACAGACCCGCATGCGGACGCTTGAGGCGTTTCGTAAGGGTGAGCTCAAGCTGCTCTGCGCTTCCGACGTCGCTGCGCGCGGCTTGGACGTGCCCGATGTGAGCCACGTCTTCAACTATGATGTCCCGCATCACGCCGATGACTATGTCCACAGGATCGGCCGCACCGGTCGGGCGGGCCGCAGCGGCAAGGCCTACATGATTGTCACGCCCGCCGACGCCAAGAACATCGATAAGGTGCTCAAACTGATCGGTACAGAACCCCAGGAAATCACGCTTGAGGGTGTCGACTTTGCAGCGATCAAAGACGAGCGGCGCGACGATAAGAGCCGTGGTCGTGAGCGGAGTAGTCGAGATCGCGACCGTACACCCAAGCCACGCAACGAACCTGGTCAGAGCACCGAACCCTTCGATCCCTCCGCAGCCTTGGTGGCAACACCCCCATCCCGCGAGCGACGGCCTCGACGGTCCGAACCTTTGGCCGAACCGTCCCCGCCTCCTACCGAGTCGAGACGCCCGGAGCAGGACGCGCGCCCTGTGCGGAGCGCGCCAGAGCCGCAACGCAACCGTCGCGACCCGCCCCCAGCTACGCGCGACCGTCCGCGTCGTGATTATCAGGAAGACCGGGACGACGGTGCCAAGGTTGTCGGTTTTGGGTCCGACATGCCCGCCTTTTTGACAAGAGCCCCCGCCAAGCCCAAAGCCAAGACTTAGGCTTTCTTGCTTTAGCGCGCGGCTTTAACCGGTCGTTCGGCTCTGAGATATAACGTGCTTGAGAATATTCAGGCGGGTGGTTCGCAAGGACGCCTGCTTGAAGCCTCGGGAAACACATAATCATGTCGGCTGAAGTCGAAATCAAACTCCGCAGCGCTGAAGCTTACGCCTTGTCGCGAAAGGCCTTGGAGCTGATGGAGCTCCACAAAGTTTGGCCGACAGCAACCAACTACGAGCTCTGGACACATGTCGTCGCCGATCCCAACGGCGAACTGGCCACCGAGATCAAACGCCTCCTCGCTGAAGGCCGAGCCTTCACAGACAGCCTAAGCGACGATCTCGCCGCGAGCTTCCTGCCGAAAGCTCGGTTCAATGACCAGATTCGAGATGCAGGTGACGCCCTCACAAAGGAATTGATCTCAGTATCCGAAGCAATTCAGTCTGCACAAAAGTCCAGCGAAGCCTATGGGGCCACCCTGGCTCATGCATCGAAATCGCTATCGGGCTCCGGCGAAACCGTAAATCTTCAAGCCACTGTTGAAACCTTGGCCGCCGCCACTAGCCGGGTGCAACGTGAAAACAAATCGCTCGAGAAACGGCTATCCGAATCAACCGAGGAGGTCGCTCGTTTGAGAGATCACCTCGAGCAGGTAAGACGCGACGCGACCACCGATGGCCTAACCAACCTCTCAAATCGCAAGGCCTTCGACGAAGAACTTGAGCGAGCCTGTGCTGCCGCAGAGGCCAGTGGTGAGGTACTGACCCTGGCCATTATTGATATCGATCACTTCAAAAGTTTCAACGACACCTGGGGTCACCAGACCGGCGACCAAGTCCTTCGCTATGTTGCAAGCGTGATTGGAGCCCAAGGCGCGCTGCCTAGGTTCGCGGCACGCTACGGTGGCGAGGAATTTGCACTGATTTTCCCAGGCGAAGGGGCCGACAAAGCCGCTTCCATCCTGGAAGAAATCCGTCAGGAAATCTCATCACGGGTACTCAAGCGGCGATCCACCAATGAGGACCTTGGTCACATCACGGTCTCGGCTGGGTTCGCCGTTCGCGAACGCGGCGAGAGCACCCACAACGTCCTCGAGCGCGCAGACGGAGCGCTCTATGTTGCTAAGCGCAGTGGACGCAACCGAGTCACCGATGCTGCTGCGGTCGCCGTTGCTGCCTAACCATGGGCTCTTGCTTTTTCGCTAGGCTGACGTGACGTATCTCGCTTTAAGTCGTGAATACAACGCGACCCAGGGAGACGAGCATGGCCTATGAGAAGATCAAGACTTCGGTGCAAGATGGAATCGGCATCGTAACACTGGCCGATACAGCCACCCTTAATGCCGCAGGCCTCGACCTCATGGCCGAACTGCAAACCGCCTTTGACGACTTTGCCAAGCCCGACTCAGGTGTGCGCTGCGTTGTGCTGACCGGCGAAGGTCGCGGCTTCTGCTCAGGCGCCAACCTATCGGGTCGCGGAGGGCCAGGCGGCCCGGTCAGTCCCGATCCTGATGGCCCAGACTCCGGTGCAGCGCTGGAGAGCGTCTATAATCCCTTCATGAAGTCGATGCGCGACTATCCCTTCCCGATTATCACCGCAGTCAATGGCGTGGCCGCGGGCGTCGGCTGCTCGCTCGCCTTGATGGGCGATATCATTGTCGCTGCTGACAGTGCCTATTTCATGCAGGCCTTCCGACGCATCGGTCTCGTGCCAGACGGCGGATCCACCTACCTCCTGCCGCGGATGATCGGTAAGGCTCGCGCTATGGAGATGGCGCTGATGGGGGA
>JANLPX010000152.1:0-2287 GCA_031367485.1 Alphaproteobacteria bacterium
GACGACAGCAGAAGCACCCTCCAGGTTGCCCGCGTCCTGGCCGATGAACACCTTTACCCCTAGCTGTTGCAGCCGTTCGGTGTTGGCGCTGGCCTTGGCGTCAGAGCCTTGGACGCTATAGCCGGTCTTGAGCATGATCTCGGCGATACCGCTCATCCCGATCCCGCCAATGCCCACGAAATGGACTGGCCCAAGCTTGAAGGGTACAGAGCGGCGGTTCAAGAAATACGACCTTGGGCGGCCGTGCGCTCCACCAGATCAGCTAATCGCTCGGCTGCGTCAGGCTTGGCCATTGAACGAGCTCCCGCAGCCATCCGCACCAACCGCTCAGGGTTGGTCAGAAGCTTGGCCAGGGCATTGGCCATTGTGTCGACGGTCAGCTGATCCTCGCGTGCTACCTGGGCACCGCCGGCATCGGCCAGCACCTTGGCATTCTGGCCCTGATCGTCGTCTAGCGCGATGGCCAGTGGCACCAGGATCGCGGGCTTTCCAGCGATGGCAAATTCACACACAGTCCCGGCTCCCGCCCGGCCAACCACCAGATGCGCCTGTCGTAGGCGCGAGGCCATGTCGCGGAAAAAAGGCGCTATCTCAGCCTGAACATTGGCATTGGCATAGACCCGCCGCGCCTGGTCCATGCTCTCCTTGCGGGTCTGTTGTTGCACGCGCAATCGATTGCGCAGGTCCTCCGGCAGCTTCGCGATCGCCTCAGGCATCAACTCCGACAAAAGCCGAGCACCCTGACTTCCGCCGGTGATCAGCAGGTGCAGTGGACCATCGCGTTCAGGTGGCAAATAGTGCTGATCCGCCAATGCACGGATTTCCGGCCTCACCGGATTGCCCACCACCGTCAGGCGATCCTTGATCTGCTCTGGCGCTTTCTGCAGCACTGGAAAGGCGCAGGCGACCGCGCGAACATGGGCCGCAAGCCGACGATTGGCCCGACCCATCACCGCGTTCTGTTCATGCAGCACAGTGGGTCGACTTTGAGTAATACCCGCCAGCAGGCCCGGCACGGACGGGTATCCGCCAAACCCCACAACCACACCTGGATCGATCCGGGCAAAAGCTGCACGCGCCTGCAGAACACCACGAAATATTGATATCCCAGCCAGCGCCATGCCGATTGGGTCACCGGGCTTGTAGGTTCGGGCCGAAAGGCCGATCCGCTCCTCGGCCGGAAAACTGTCGGCGAACGCCGCAGCACGCTCATCACTGGCCAAAACGATCCGCCAACCCCGGGCAATCAGGGCTTCAGACAGGGCCTGGGCCGGGAACAAATGGCCCCCGGTTCCACCAGCGGCGAGAACGGCAATCTTACGCATGGGGCCGGTTTAAGGGATGGCTAAGGGCTTGGGTAGACCTAACCCGGCGCATAGGCTCCCGGACGCCTGCGGGTCAGGGCCAAGGCCAGTCCGAGGGTCAGGCAAATGGCCAGCATTGATGATCCACCATAAGAGATGAACGGCAGCGTCATCCCCTTGGTCGGGATCAGGTTTAGGTTCACCGCGACATTGATGAACACCTGCTCGCCGACCAGCACGAACAAGCCAGCTGCTGCCACCTGCTGGAACGGATCTGACAACTTCATCGCCTTGTACAATCCGCGAATTACCAGGAACGCGAACAGTGAAATCAGCACTAGCGAGAAGACCAGCCCGTATTCTTCAGCAGCGACCGAATAGATGAAGTCGGTATGCAGATCAGGCACGTTGCGCTTCATCACGCCCTCGCCCGGACCACGCCCGAAAAGTCCACCAGCCCCGATGGCTTCTGCGGCTCGGTCCACCTGATGGGTGTCACCATTGCTCGGGAACAGAAACCGGTTAACTCGACTGGCCACGTGTGGAAACAAGAAATAGGTCGACGACAGACCAGCTACGGCGCCTCCCCCCAACAACCTCACCCAACTGAGCGGGACCCCAGCCATCCAAAAAGCCACACCGAACGCCACAGTGATTAACACGGTTTGGCCCACATCGGGTTGGATGAGCAGCAACCCTACTGAGATGAAATATAGCACGAACGCGATGGTGACCCCGGGCACACCTTGTCCCTTTTGCCCTTCTGCGAACATCCAGGCCACCAGCACGATTAGGGCGGGCTTCATGAACTCGGAAGGCTGTAGGCCAAACCCACCAATTTTCAGCCATCGGGTCGCACCTTTTGCGTCATGGCCGATGGCGGGCAACGCAAACATGATTGCAATCGCCACCAGCCAGATGATGACGGAGGCCCGGCGTGCGCCTTTTGCATCCAGCAGCGAAGCCGAGAAGAGGATAACGGT
>JANLPX010000225.1:0-2060 GCA_031367485.1 Alphaproteobacteria bacterium
AAAGGTGCAGTCAACATTCCACCGATCATAGGTGCCGCTATGCGGCTCATAACCTCCGACCCCGCGCCATGCCCCAAGAGTATGGGCGCGAGACCCGCAAGTATCACCGCAACTGTCATGGCCTTAGGGCGAACCCGCAGCAAAGCCCCCTCGCGAACCGCAGCTTCGGTTTCTCTGGCGCTGGGTGACGGACCGCGCGCGCCCAGGGCTTGTTTCAGGTAGATTAGCATGACCACGCCGAACTCCGCCGAAACCCCAGCTAGCGCAATGAAACCAACGCCGGTGGCCACGGATTGATGATAGCCCAAAAGGTAGAGTGCCCAGAATCCGCCGGTCAGCGCGAAGGGCAAGGTGGCCATGATCAGTAGCGCCTCATCGAACTGACCAAAGGTGACATAGAGCAGCACGAATATGATCAGCATAGTCGCGGGCACCACGAGCTTAAGGCGCTCTGCGGCCCGCTGAAGATATTCAAACTGGCCGGAATAGGCCACTGACACGCCCGGTGGAAATTTCACGTCACGGGCCACAGCTTTTTGCAGATCACCGACCACAGAACTTAAGTCGCGGCCGCGCACATCCACATAAACCCAGGTGGACGGTCTGGCGTTTTCGGTCTTCAGCATCGGTGGGCCATCAACAACTTCTAGGCCAGCGACGGTGCCGAGCGTGATCTGTTGCCCCATGGGGGTCAGGATCGGCAAGGCGCTGAGGCCCTCTAGGCTGTCGCGCAACTCGCGTGGATAACGCAAGTTGATGGGGAAACGGGCGACGCCCTCTACAGTCTCGCCGATATTTTCGCCGCCGATGGCACCGGCTACGATCTGTTGCACGTCAGCAATATTGAGACCGTAGCGAGCGGCTGCGGCCCGATCGATCTTCACATCGATGTAGCGCCCACCTGTCAGGCGCTCCGCCAAGGCTGAGCTTACGCCGGGGACCTTTTTGGCGACCCCTTCGATGGCACGGGCTACTTGATCAAGATCAGCGAGGTTCGCGCCCGAAACCTTGACGCCGACCGGGCTCTTGATACCTGTTGCCAACATATCAATTCGGTTGCGGATGGGTGGCACCCAGATATTGGCCAAACCCGGCACCTTGACGGCATCGTCCAGGGCCTGGGTCAGTTTTTCGGGCGTCATGCCTGGCCGCCATTGATCACGTGGCTTGAACTGGATCGTTGTTTCAAACATCTCTAACGGTGCCGGATCGGTCGCGGTCTCTGCGCGGCCTGCCTTGCCGAACACTGACTTCACTTCGGGCACAGTACGGATCAGGCGATCGGTCTGTTGCAAAAGCTCAGACGCCTTGGCTGCCGAAATGCCCGGTAGTGCCGACGGCATATAGAGCAGGTCGCCCTCATCCATGGGAGGAATGAACTCTCCGCCGAGCCGGGTCAGTGGCCAAGCCGTCGTGAGGAACACCACTAGAGCCAGAACCAGGGTGGTACGAGGACGTTCCATGACCCAGTCGAGGGCAGGACGGTAGATCGCCGCCAAACCCCTATTGAGCGGGTTGGCGCTCTCGGCCGGGATACGTCCACGGATCAGATACCCCATCAGCACAGGCGTTAGCGTGACCGACAGAATAGCCGACGCCGCCATGGCGTAGGTCTTGGTGAAGGCCAAGGGCGCAAACAGTCGGCCCTCCTGAGCCTGCAATGTGAACACCGGAATGAACGAGAGTGTGATGATCACGAGGCTCAGGAATAAAGCTGGTCCAACCTCGACGGCGGCCTCGGTAATGACCTTCCAACGCGCCTCACCCACCAGAATTTGACCCGGATGATCGTGATCCCAGCGCTCTAGCCGCTTGTGCGCATTCTCGATCATCACCACGGCCGCATCGACCATAGCGCCGACCGCGATGGCAATTCCGCCCAACGACATGATATTGGCATCCACCCCTTGGATACGCATCACGATCAAGGCCGCCAAAACTCCCAATGGCAGGGTCAGGATCGCCACCAAGGCGGAACGCGCATGCCACAGGAACAGCGCGCAGACTAAGGCTACAACGACGAACTCTTCGATCAATTTGTGGCTTAGATTTTCAATGGC
>JANLPX010000227.1:0-2209 GCA_031367485.1 Alphaproteobacteria bacterium
ACCCTCGGTCGGGAAGACAGCAGCGAAGGATGAGACCTGCTTGGTGGTGCTGTAGGCTCGGATCGCCGGGTCATACTTCTCGCCGGTGCCTGTCTTTCCACCAACGCTCAGCCCCGGTACGTCTGCCTTGCCGCCCGATCCGCCCGTGACGTTGGCACGCATGATCTGCAACATTTCTAGGGAGGTCTTTTCGCTGACAACGCGAGAGCCTTTGACCGTTGCGGTCGCCGGCAACTTCTTGATGGTCAGCGGAACAAGGGTCCCGCCGTTCAGCAGTGCGCCCATGGCCCGCGAGACCGCCAGTGGCGTGACGTTCATGCCATGACCAAACGAGGTCGAGGCCACGGCATCGATATTCCAGACCTTGGGTGTCAATGGACGCGCTGACTCTTTCAGCTCGACCTTGGCCGTTGTGGTGAGGCCCAGACCGGTGAAATAGGCACTCAGCCGCTCTGCACCGATGCTTTCGGCCAAGCGCGCCGTACCGATGTTCGAGGAATGCTGGAACACCTCGACCAAGGTCAGGATCTTATGAACGGCGTGGTAGTCGTGGATCGTGCGGTATCCGAGCTGGTAAGGTGTGCGTGCATCAAAGGTCGAACTGGGGGTGGCCACGCCAGTGTCCAACCCAATGGCGACGGTAAAGGCCTTGAACGTCGATCCCATCTCATAGACCGCCGCCGCAGCGCGGTTCAACTTGGCTTCATTCGAGGCTTTGCCGGGTTGGTTGGGGTCAAAGGTCGGCCAACTGGCCATGCCCAAAATCTCACCGGTCCGCACATTCGTCACCACGCCGACCGCGCCTTGCGGGCGGAATTCGGCTGCCGCCTTCCCAAGCTCATCTTCGAGAGCCGCCTGGATGCGTAGATCTATGGATACCGGCACGGCACCCTTGACCGATGCAAACTTGCGGATTTCGGTATTCAGGCCCGCTTCAGCCCCAGCCAAACCTATTCCACCGGAGTCTGAAAACCCGATCAAATGGGCGGCGGTTTGCCCCAGCGGATAGATGCGGCGCTGCTCGGGCTCGAAGATCACACCGGGAAGACCAAGGTCATGGATGCGCGCCCGCACTTCCGGAGTCAGACCCCCAGCCAGAAATACTCGCTTCTTGGCCTTCAGCGCCTTGTTGATCTTGGCAATGGGCAGTTCTGGCAGCGTAGCCACCAGCGCTGCCCGCGTTTCGGCCGTGTCCCAAATTTCACGGGGGTCCAGATAGATGCCGTAGTGCAGCAGATCGAGCGCCAGCATGGCGCCATTTCGGTCAACCAGATCAGCCCTTGCGGCTCCCGTTGGCCCGGCCACTGCGCTGTCTTGGCCGGACGCGGGAAACACCGCCATCTTGGTAGCGCCTGCTGCCAGGGCCACGAACCCGAGACTGAACATAACCAGAATGAAGAATATCCGAATGCGGGTGTCGTCCTCCGCCCGCCCGGCTGCCTTGGCGCGCTCGAACGCGTGTTCAAGCCGCCAAAGCCGGTCCTTGACCCAGCGCCACGAGGGCGCGGGAAATCCAGGATGCGTCAGGCTCATAGAGAAGGCCCCACGACATGGACTGGCGGTGGCGACAAAGCTTGTTGCAGGCCTTGCGGGGTCGTCTCACGGGCCGCCTGGATCGGGGCCAAATGCAGATAGGACACTGAAAGCTGCTCCAGCCGGTCAGGTCTCTCTAGGTGCGCAACCTCAGCCTGCAACAGCCGAATGCGATCATGCTCGTCGTCGATCTGCCGCTCTACCGAGGCGATCTCACTGCGCTCGCCGCCCGCGATGGTCTTGGCCAAATAGACCGAGAGAACCAGTGCGATCAATGCACCCAGGGCAAACATATCAAGGACGCGAAATCCCCAAAATCGACGGGTGATCAGGCTCATGCGGCCTCCTTCCAGACGGGTGCAGCGGTTCGGGTGGCAGCGCGAAGCTTGGCCGACCGTGACCGAGGGTTGGCGTCGATCTCGTCGGCTGTTGGCGCATGCGCGCCATTGAATTGCAGTTGGAAACTGGGCTCGGCCAAGGCCACCACCGGCGGCGCATATCGCGACCCCCCCGGCATGCGGCCAGCCCGCACCGTCAGAAATGACTTCACAATCCGGTCTTCCAAGGAATGGAAAGTCACCACCGCCAACCGACCCTGCGGCTTCAACACCCGCTCGGCAGCCACCAAACCAGCTTCCAGTTCGGCCAGCTCTTCATTCACCGCGATGCGAAGGCC
>JANLPX010000240.1:0-10241 GCA_031367485.1 Alphaproteobacteria bacterium
CGACGGTACGCGGATCGTGGTTCGCGCCACCGAGGAAACTGATCCAACCAAGGCCGGCGTGGATATCTATCGTCTGCAGAAATTCCAACGCTCCAACACTTCGACCTGCATCAACCAGCGTCCGCTGGTACGCGTGGGAGATCTGATTGCTGCTGGCGACGTGATTGCCGATGGTCCTTCGACGGACTTGGGCGAACTGGCGCTTGGCCGCAACACGCTCGTCGCGTTCATGCCTTGGAATGGTTACAACTTCGAAGATTCCATTCTGATCTCTGAGCGTATCGTGCGCGATGACGTCTTTACCTCGATCCACATCGAGGAATTCGAAGTCATGGCCCGCGACACCAAGCTGGGTCCGGAAGAAATCACCCGCGACATCCCCAATGTCGGCGAGGAGGCTCTGCGCAACCTCGACGAAGCCGGGATCGTGGCCATCGGGGCTGAGGTTCTGCCGGGCGATATCCTGGTCGGTAAGGTGACGCCAAAGGGCGAAAGCCCGATGACGCCGGAAGAAAAGCTCCTGCGCGCCATCTTCGGTGAAAAGGCGTCCGACGTCCGCGACACCTCCCTGCGTCTGCCTCCGGGCGTTGCTGGGACGATCGTTGAAGTCCGCGTGTTCAACCGTCACGGGGTCGAGAAAGACGAACGCGCCCTGGCCATTGAACGGCAGGAAATCGACCGCCTGGGCAAGGACCGCGACGACGAGTTCGCCATCCTGAACCGCAACATGACCAGCCGCTTGCGCACCCTGATCACCGGCAAGGTCGCCGTCTCTGGTCCCAAGGGCCTAGGCCGTGGTGAAGTTACCGCCGACAAGCTGGAAGAAATCGCGCCGGGCCTTTGGTGGCAGATCGCTTTGGACGACGAAAAGGCTATGGGCGAGTTGGAGGCCCTGCGTCGCCAGTTCGACGAAGCCCGCAAACGTCTAGATCGCCGATTTGAAGACAAGGTCGACAAACTCCAGCGCGGCGATGAGATGCCTCCTGGCGTTATGAAGATGGTCAAGGTGTTTGTGGCTGTGAAGCGTAAGCTTCAACCCGGCGACAAAATGGCCGGACGTCACGGCAATAAGGGGGTTATCTCCAAGATCCTTCCGATCGAGGACATGCCCTATCTGGAAAACGGCCAAAACGTCGACATCGTGCTCAATCCGTTGGGCGTGCCCTCGCGCATGAACGTAGGTCAGATCTTTGAAACCCACTTGGGGTGGGCGGCTGCGGGCCTCGGTAAGCAAGTCGCTGACCTGTTAGAAGCTTGGCAGAACGGTGGCCAAAGACAGGCGATCACCGACTGGCTTGTGGATATCTATGGTCCTGATCAGGAACTGCCTGACTCTGACGAAGAGTTGCTGGAACTGGCTCGGAACCTGAGCAAGGGCGTGCCCTTCGCGACCCCGGTCTTCGACGGTGCGCATATCGACGACATCGAGAACCTGCTGGAAAAGGCAGGCCTCGCACGCTCCGGGCAATCCATCCTGCATGACGGTCAAACCGGCGAGCAGTTCAAGCGTCCCGTCACGGTCGGCTACATCTATATGCTGAAGCTGCACCACTTGGTGGACGATAAGATCCACGCCCGTTCCATCGGACCCTACAGCCTCGTCACCCAACAACCCTTGGGCGGTAAGGCACAGTTCGGCGGACAACGGTTCGGGGAAATGGAGGTCTGGGCTCTCGAAGCTTACGGCGCCGCCTATACTCTGCAAGAGATGCTGACGGTGAAGTCCGACGACGTGGCCGGGCGTACCAAGGTCTATGAGAGCATCGTCCGAGGCGACGATACGTTCGAGGCCGGCATCCCCGAAAGCTTCAACGTGCTCGTCAAAGAGATGCGCTCCTTGGGTCTGAATGTGGAGTTGGAGAACGGCTAAGCCCGTTCTTCGCAAACCGTGTTTTGCGTGGGGAGGGGCCCGTCAGTCCCTCTCCGTCGCTTCTGAAATTGACTGACAACTGGAAAATCGATGAACCAGGAAGTCCTGAATATCTTCAATCCGGTCCAGGCCGCTCCGACCTTTGACCGCATTCGCATTGCTCTAGCCTCACCGGAAAAGATCCGGTCGTGGTCCTTCGGCGAGATCAAAAAGCCAGAAACCATCAACTATCGGACCTTCAAGCCGGAACGCGATGGACTGTTCTGCTCGCGGATCTTTGGTCCGCAAAAAGACTATGAGTGCCTGTGCGGTAAGTACAAGCGCATGAAATATAAGGGCATTATCTGCGAAAAATGCGGCGTTGAAGTGACCTTGGCCCGCGTCCGGCGTGAGCGGATGGGCCATATTGAGCTGGCAAGCCCGGTCGCCCACATCTGGTTCTTGAAGTCCTTGCCTAGCCGCATCTCGATGATGCTGGACATGGCATTGAAGGACATCGAGCGGGTTCTCTACTTCGAATACTACATCGTCACTGAGCCGGGCTTGACGCCGCTTAAGCAGCACCAGCTGCTCTCGGAAGACGACTATATGCGCTATCAGGAAGAGTTCGGCGACGACAGCTTCACCGCCGAAATCGGCGCTGAGGCGGTCCAAGGCTTGCTGAAGGCTATCGACCTGCCGAAGGAAGCCGACAAACTGCGTGAGGATTTGCTCACGATGACTTCCGAAATGAAGTTGAAGAAGACTTCCAAGCGCCTGAAACTGATCGAGAGCTTCATCGAGAGCGGCAACAAGGCCGAGTGGATGATCTTGTCGGTCGTCCCGGTTATCCCGCCTGAATTGCGCCCGCTGGTGCCGTTGGACGGTGGTCGTTTTGCGACCTCTGATCTGAACGATCTCTATCGCCGGGTTATCAACCGCAACAATCGTCTGAAGCGCCTGATCGAGCTGCGCGCCCCGGACATCATCATCCGCAACGAAAAGCGGATGTTGCAAGAGTCCGTCGATGCCCTGTTCGATAACGGCCGTCGCGGTCGGGTCATCACTGGGGCAAACAAGCGTCCGCTGAAGTCTTTGGCCGACATGCTGAAGGGCAAACAAGGCCGTTTCCGCCAGAACTTGCTTGGCAAGCGCGTCGACTATTCGGGCCGTTCGGTCATCGTGGTTGGCCCTGAGCTCAAGCTTCATGAGTGCGGCTTGCCCAAGAAGATGGCACTAGAGCTGTTCAAGCCGTTCATCTATGCGCGCCTGGATGCCAAGGGTCTCTCGGGCACCGTCAAACAGTCTAAGCGCATGGTCGAGCGCGAACAGCCTGCCGTCTGGGATATCCTGGACGAGGTTATCCGCGAGCATCCAGTTCTTTTGAATCGCGCGCCCACACTGCACCGCCTGGGTATCCAAGCTTTCGAACCTAAGCTGATCGAAGGTAAGGCCATCCAGCTGCACCCGCTGGTTTGCGCCGCTTTCAACGCAGACTTCGACGGTGACCAAATGGCTGTGCACGTCCCTCTGAGCCTCGAGGCCCAGTTGGAAGCGCGCGTGTTAATGATGAGCACCAACAACATCCTGTCGCCCGCCAATGGTCGCCCGATCATTGTTCCGTCGCAGGACATCGTGCTCGGTCTCTATTATCTCTCGCTGGCCAAGAATGGTGAGCCTGGCGAGGGCAAGCGCTTTGGTGAGATGTGTGAGATCGACGCGGCGCTCGACGCCGGGGTCGTGACCCTGCACAGCAAGATCAAGGCGCGTCACTCTGAGATGAATGGGGAAGGGGTGCTGATTCAATCATTGATCGACACCACGCCAGGCCGGATGAAGATCGCCGCCTTGTTCCCCTATCATCCGCAGGTTGGGCACCGTCTGCTCGAGAAGAACCTGACCAAGAAGGAAATCGGCAATCTAATCGACATCGTCTACCGCCACTGCGGTCAGAAGGCGACGGTGATCTTTGCTGACCAGATCATGGGTCTCGGCTTCCGCGAAGCGGCGAAGGCCGGCATTTCCTTCGGTAAGGATGACATCATCATCCCGGCCCGCAAGAAGCCGATTGTCGCTGAAACCCGCGCTTTGGTTGAAGAGTACGAGCAACAGTACGCTGACGGCCTGATCACCAAGGGCGAGAAGTACAACAAGGTCGTTGACGCATGGGCCAAGGCCACAGACCGCGTCGCCGACGAGATGATGGCGGAAATCTCCACAGCCGAGATTGATCAAGCCACCGGTCGTGAAAAGGAGATCAATTCGATCTTCATGATGGCCAACTCTGGTGCCCGCGGGTCGCAGGCGCAGATGAAACAACTGGGTGGTATGCGTGGCCTTATGGCTAAGCCGTCCGGCGAAATCATCGAGACCCCGATCATCTCGAACTTCAAAGAAGGCCTCACCGTTCAGGAGTATTTCAACTCCACCCACGGGGCCCGCAAGGGTCTGGCCGATACGGCACTGAAGACGGCTAACTCCGGCTACCTGACCCGCCGTCTTGTCGACGTGGCGCAGGACTGCATCATCAACGAAGAAGACTGCGGCACGACCCGGGGCATTACGCTCAAGGCCGTGATCGAGGGCGGCGACGTGCTGGTCTCGTTGGGTCTGCGGATCCTCGGACGTTTCTCCGCTGAGGACGTCAAACACCCTGACTCCGGTGAACTGGTGGTTCCAGCCGATACCTATTTCGACGAAAACATGTGCGACAAGGTCGAGGCCGCAGGTGTCCAGTCGGTCAAGGTTCGTTCGGTCCTGACCTGCGAAGCTAAACTCGGCGTTTGCGGGGCCTGCTATGGTCGCGACTTGGCCCGCGGTACGCCCGTGAACATGGGTGAAGCTGTCGGCGTTATTGCCGCGCAGTCAATCGGCGAGCCCGGTACTCAGCTGACCATGCGGACCTTCCACATCGGCGGTACGGCCCAGGTGGCCGAACAGTCGTTCTTCGAGGCGAGCACCAACGGCACGGTACGGATCATTGGCGGCAATACGGTTGTCGCGCCTGATGGCGCGCTGATCTGCATGAGCCGTAACCTAAACCTGTCGGTTCAGGTCGATGGTAAGGACCGCGAGAACTACAAGCCGCCGTATGGCGCGCGCCTGAAGTTGAAGGACGGCGACAAGGTCAAACGCGGCGAGCGACTGGCCGAATGGGACCCCTATTCAACCCCAATCATCACTGAGGTGGGTGGCAAGGTTCGATTTGAGGATCTAGTGGAAAATGTCTCCTTCCGTGAGGAAGCTGACGAGGCCACGGGTATCTCGAATCGGTTGGTTATCGATTGGCGCGCTTCCACCAAGGGCTCGGATTTGCGTCCGGCCATGGCGGTTATCGATGCTGACGGTGCCTATCGTCGGATATCCAATGGCGGTGAAGCCCGTTATCTGCTTCCAGCCGGTGCCATTTTGTCGGTCGGAGACGGCGACGAGATTAAGCCCGGGGAAGTCTTGGCCCGGTTGTCGACGGAAAGCGCCAAGACCCGCGACATCACCGGGGGTCTGCCACGGGTTGCCGAGCTCTTCGAAGCGCGTCGTCCCAAGGACTGTGCGGTTATCGCCGAGATGGATGGTCGGGTTGAATTCGGCCGCGACTACAAGAACAAGCGTCGCATCAAGATCACACCGGAAGATGGTGGCGAGGCGGTCGAGTTCTTGATCCCGAAGGGCAAGCACATCGCCGTTCACGATGGTGACGTTATCCGTCGCGGTGAGTACCTGATCGACGGCAATCCTGATCCGCACGATATCCTGCGCATCTTGGGCATCGAAGCCTTGGCCGAGTTCCTCGTGGACGAAATCCAAGAAGTCTATCGTCTGCAGGGCGTGCCGATCAACGACAAGCACATCGAAACCATCGTGCGTCAGATGCTGCAAAAGGGTGAGATCATCGAACCCGGCGATACGGGCCTCCTGCGTGGCGATCACCTCGACATGCCAGAGATCCATGCTGAAAACGCCAAGGCCGAAGCTCGTGGTGGACGCCCAGCGATTACTCAGCCGGTCCTGCTGGGCATCACAAAGGCCAGCTTGCAGACCCGCAGCTTCATTTCGGCCGCTTCGTTCCAAGAAACGACGCGGGTGCTGACTGAGGCTTCCGTTCAGGGCAAGACGGACACCCTGGAAGGCTTGAAGGAAAACGTGATCGTGGGTCGCTTGATCCCGGCGGGCACGGGTTCATATCTGCGTGGTCTCCAGCGGATTGCCGCCAAGCGTGACGAAGCACTCTCGGCTAGCCGTGAAGAAACCATGGAGCCACTGCCGGCCATCATCGCGGTAGAAGCTCAGGCTGAGAAGGTCGAAGTCTAAGCTTCAACGTCCCTAGAATGCAGAACGGCCCGGGTGCAAGCCCGGGCCGTTTTCTTTTTTGCCCCTAGAATGGCACTCTGATCTCACGCGGACCTTTCGGCGTTGGATTGGTATCTGGGATTGGCACCATGGTTGGACCGCCGTCGGTGGTGAGGTGTCCAAATGCGGTAATCTGTTCGTGGTCACGCTTCCACTGCACGGACTTCCTCTCACCCCATGTATCTAAGTTCGCTTGCTTCCTTGGATCTATGCCCGGGCGATAATAGGCGGCGCTCTGTGCGCCCTTACCAAGCCGTTCCAGGCACCGCGCCTGTTCCTCTCGAGACAACCCCGAAAGCCCTTGGTTTCGGCATCCTACGCCACCCGACCTTAGGGCCCTACCAAGGGCAGTCAGATCGCTCGAACTCGTCGCGGCGGACTGTTCAGAAACGTCTGAGGGGGGAGGGGTGCTTGGCGTAAGAATCGGCGCCAAGCGGAGAGGGGTGACCGGGCTCATCTCGGGTGGCAATCTGGCGGCGCGAGGTCGTATAGGTGCGGGTTGGTTGCGCGGGGGCTCGATCATATATCGTGGCACGATGGTGACATCAAAGACCTGAGTCGGTGCTTCACGTACGATGATCGTCGGGTGCTGAAGGGCGAGGTAGCCAATGAGCACAGCGTGCAGCCCAACCGAGGCTGCCCCCATTGTGGCGAACCGGCCCTGTCTGGTCGTCGCCATTAAAGACCCCCCGAAAAGCGCGGGTGTAATCTCTTGCTCGAGCACGGCGGTTTCATGGCGTGGCTTGAGCCAGAGTGCCATTGCGTACGCAGCGTTGACGTCGTGGGCCTTCCCGAGTATGAACCGCGCTCTTCCGAGACCGGGGATTCTTCCCCGTGCCGATGAACCGCCTATTTCTCAGGAAATGGGCAGACCCGCCGGGGCTCATGCACCGGCGTGTTTCTGCGTTTAGAGGCAGGTGTTGGAACCTAGATCAACACGACCCCTTTTTTGAGGCGCTTCGGCCAAACGGCACACGCCTCCAGAGCAGAGATTAGATGCCAACAGTTAACCAGCTCATCCGTAAGCCCCGGCAGAACAAGCCGGTGCGTAACAAGGTTCCGGCGCTTAAGGGTTGCCCTCAGCGTCGCGGCGTTTGCACCCGCGTCTACACGACCACCCCGAAGAAGCCGAACTCCGCGCTTCGTAAGGTGGCCAAGGTGCGTTTGACGACCGGCATCGAGGCCCTGTGCTACATCCCCGGCGAAGGCCACAATCTGCAAGAGCACTCCGTTGTGCTGATCCGCGGGGGCCGCGTGAAGGACCTTCCCGGCGTCCGTTATCACATTCTGCGCGGCGTGCTCGACACCCAAGGGGTGAAGGATCGCAAGCAGCGTCGTTCGCTCTACGGCGCTAAGCGTCCGAAATAAGGAAGAAGAAGCATGTCCCGCCGCCGTCGCGCCGAGAAACGTGAAGTTCTACCGGATCCCAAGTTCGGGGACCTCACCGTCACCAAATTCATGAACTACGTCATGTACGAGGGTAAAAAAGCCGTCGCCGAAAACATCCTTTATGGTGCTTTCGACATCCTAGAAGCTAAGCGTAAGGAACAGGGTCCCCTGGAAACCTTCCACGCGGCTCTGGAAAATGTTGCTCCTGGCATCGAGGTTCGCTCACGCCGGGTCGGTGGTGCCACCTATCAGGTGCCTGTCGAAGTTCGTCCCGACCGCCGCAAGGCGCTTGCCATCCGTTGGCTGGTCACCGCTGCGCGCAAACGTGGCGAGAACACCATGACTGAAAAGCTGGCCGGTGAGTTGTTGGATGCGTCTTCGAACCGCGGCTCTGCCGTGAAGAAGCGCGAAGACACCCACAAGATGGCTGAAGCCAATCGAGCCTTCTCGCACTATCGCTGGTAAGACCCGGCAATCAATCGCTTTCCGGCGCGGGTGGTTTGCGTTAAACCCCCCGCGCTGTTCGTTCATCTAACCGAACGCTTTTTCCAGCAGAGCCTCCGCTATGCCCCGCGCACACCCTCTTAAAGACTACCGTAATTTCGGAATCATGGCCCACATCGATGCGGGCAAGACGACGACGACTGAGCGGATTCTCTACTACACCGGCAAGAGCCACAAGATCGGCGAAGTGCATGATGGTGCGGCCACCATGGACTGGATGGAGCAGGAGCAGGAGCGGGGGATCACGATCACCTCGGCTGCTACCACCGCGATCTGGAACGATCATCGGCTAAACATTATCGACACCCCTGGTCACGTGGACTTCACCATTGAAGTTGAGCGTTCGCTTCGCGTGCTCGACGGTGCGGTAGCCGTGCTCGACGGAAACCAAGGTGTTGAGCCCCAGACAGAAACTGTCTGGCGTCAAGCCGACCGCTACAATGTTCCGCGTATCGTGTTCGTCAACAAGATGGACAAGATCGGCGCTGACTTCGAAATGTGCCTGCGAACAATCCGCGAGCGCCTGGGCGTCAAGGCCGTGCCGATCCAATTGCCAATCGGCTCTGAAGCCGCGCTTAAGGGTATTGTAGACCTAGTGCGGATGAAGGCGGTGGTCTGGGACTCTGAAGGTCTCGGTGCCAATTATCACGACGAAGAAATCCCAGCCGACATGAAGGTGATGGCCGACGAAGCTCGTCACTACATGATCGAAAACGCGGTTGAACTCGATGATGACGCGATGGAAGCTTATCTGGGTGGCGAAGAGCCGTCTGAAGAGGTCATCAAGAAGTGTCTACGTAAAGCGGTTCTGACCGGGGCCTTCTATCCGATCCTTGCTGGATCGGCATTCAAGAACAAAGGCGTGCAGCCTCTGCTCGACGCAGTGGTCGACTATCTGCCGTCGCCAATCGACATTCCGCCGACCCCGGGCATTGACTACAAGACCGAGGAGCCGGTTGTGCGCTTGGCTTCGGACGATGAGCCGCTGTCGATCTTGGCCTTCAAGATCATGGACGACCCCTTCGTCGGTTCGCTCACCTTCTGCCGAATCTACTCGGGTAAGCTGGAAACGGGCATGGGCCTGCTCAATTCGTCGCGTGACAAGCGCGAGCGGGTGGGTCGGATGCTGCTGATGCACTCCAACAACCGCGAAGACATCAAAGAAGCCTTCGCTGGCGATATCGTCGCCTTGGCCGGCTTGAAAGATACACGGACTGGCGACACGCTGTGCGATCCTACCAAGTCACCGGTGATATTGGAAAAGATGAACTTCCCGGCACCGGTCATCTCGATCGCTATCGAGCCCAAATCTAAGGCCGACCAGGAAAAGCTGGGCGTTGCCCTGGCCAAGATGGTGGCTGAGGATCCGTCCTTCACCGTCCATACCGACATAGAGTCGGGTCAGACCATCATGCAGGGCATGGGCGAACTGCACCTGGACATCAAGGTCGATATCCTGCGCCGTACTTATAAGGTCGAGGCCGCGATCGGTGCGCCTCAGGTGGCTTATCGTGAGAGCCTGGGTCGCAAGGCTGATATCGATTACACCCACAAGAAACAGACTGGCGGCACGGGCCAGTTCGCCCGCGTCAAGATTGTGTTTGAGCCAGGCGAACCAGGTTCGGGCTTCGTCTTCGAGAGCAATGTCGTCGGTGGTGCGGTCCCCAAGGAATTCATTCCCGGCGTCCAAAAGGGCATTGAGACCTCCAAGGAAAATGGCCTATTGGCGGGCTTCCCATTGATTGACTTCAAAGCCACCTTATATGACGGCAGTTATCACGATGTGGACTCCTCAGTCCTGGCCTTCGAAATTGCCGCCCGTGCGGCATTCCGCGAGTTGCGTGAGAAGGGCGGCCCAAAGCTGCTTGAGCCAATCATGAAGGTCGAAGTTCTGACGCCTGACGAATATATGGGCGACGTGATCGGCGATTTGAATTCACGTCGGGGCCAGATCCAGGGCACCGAGACCCGCGGTAACGCGCAAGTCGTCACGGCCTTCGTGCCGCTGGCCAACATGTTCGGCTACATCAACACCCTGCGGTCCTTCAGCCAAGGTCGGGCCCAGTTCACAATGCAGTACGATCACTACGAGACGGTCCCGCAGGCCGTCGCCGACGAAGTTATCAAGAAATACGCTTAATCCCACCCATCA
>JANLPX010000273.1:0-2978 GCA_031367485.1 Alphaproteobacteria bacterium
TCGCTGATCACCACGCTTCGCGCCGCCACCCCGGCGCAAGTTGACGCTGCGGTTGACCGCGCCCACGCGGCATTCTTGCGCTGGCGCAAGGTGCCCGCCCCCCGCCGGGGCGAGTTAGTTCGATTGTTGGGCGAGGAGCTGCGGGCGGCCAAGGACTACCTGGGTCGGTTGGTCGCCTTGGAGGCCGGTAAGGTCACCTCCGAAGGGCTGGGCGAAGTTCAGGAGATGATCGACATCTGCGATTTCGCTGTCGGATTGTCGCGCCAGCTGTACGGCCTGACCATCGCCACCGAACGCCCGGGCCACCGGATGATGGAAACCTGGCACCCACTCGGCGTCTGCGGCGTTATTTCGGCCTTCAATTTCCCGGTCGCCGTCTGGTGCTGGAACGCCGCCTTGGCCCTGGTTTGCGGTGACACCGTTGTCTGGAAACCCTCAGAAAAGACCCCGCTCACGGCTGAGGCTGTCCAGTCGATCTTCCTCAAAGCCGCCGCGCGCTTCGGCGACGCGCCCGCCAATCTCAGCCAGGTCGTGCAGGGCAAAGGCGATGTGGGCGCAGCCTTAGTCTCCAATCCCAAGGTGCCAATCCTGTCGGCCACTGGCTCAACCCGAATGGGCCAGGCCGTCGGCCCCGTACTGGCCAAACGATTTGCCCGCGCCATCCTAGAACTCGGTGGCAACAACGCCGCCATTGTCGCCCCCTCCGCAGACCTTGAACTGGCGCTGCGCGGCATCGCCTTCTCGGCCATGGGCACGGCGGGCCAGCGCTGCACCACCTTGCGCCGACTGTTCGTCCATACCGACATTGCGGCAGGCCTGATCGCCCGGCTAAAGGCTGCCTATGCCTCGGTCCCCGTGGGCGACCCGCGTGAAGCCGGAACCCTCGTCGGCCCCTTGATCGACGAGGCGGCTTATGACGCCATGGCGACGGCCCTAACCCAAGCCAAGGCTGCGGGCGGAACCGTCCACGGCGGTGGGCGCGTTGATTGCCCCGGCGTCTATGTCCGCCCGGCCCTGGTAGAAATGCCCAGCCAGTGCGGCCCGATGCTGCACGAGACTTTTGCCCCGATCCTCTATGTGGTGCGCTACACCGAGTTGGCCGACGCTATCGCGATGCAGAACGCCACGGCGGCGGGTCTAGCCTCAGCGATCTTCTCAAACGATGTGCGCGAGACCGAGCTGTTCCTCAGCGACGTGGGCTCTGACTGCGGCATCGCCAACGTCAATATCGGCCCCTCTGGCGCCGAAATCGGCGGAGCCTTCGGCGGCGAAAAGGAAACCGGCGGTGGCCGCGAAGCCGGCTCCGACGCCTGGAAAGCCTATATGCGCCGCGCCACCAACACGGTGAACTACAGCAGCGAGCTGCCGCTAGCCCAGGGGGTCAAGTTCGAGGTTTAGGCTGAGGTGCGAACCCCAATGTGTGACTTGGGCAGCCCAAAAAACCACTCAGTCGAAACCTGCGCGTCGGGGAATAGGTAACGAAACTGGCGACCGTCTATCAGGCGCGTACTGTCGATAATCCGGTAGGCCTCATCAACCCCCTGCGCCTTCTTGCCTGAGTAGGTAATCGCAAAACTGTTGAACACCCGTGCCCGCCACGGGTGAGGCAACCAGTGCATCATCGGGGCCTTGTAATAATGCGGATCAATCGGGCACCAAAAGTTCGGGGTCTGCACGTAGTAGTTTCGGCCCACCCGACGGCTCTCGGCGGCAAAGGCGCGCATATTGGCCCAGTCGCCCACATGCTCGATCACTGAATTGGAATGGACGAGGTCGAATTCACCGTCGCTATAGATCGACATGTCACAGCCATTGACGACCGCCATGCTGAAGACGTCCTCGTTGCCAACGATGCCCGTCAGTTCAGATGGCACCAGATTGGTGACCACGATGGTGGCCTTTTGGGCGCGGACGAAATCTAGGCCAAGACGCTGCCAGTATTCCACTGTACCGCCCACATCCAAGATCGAGATGCTGCCCTTCTGAGCCGAAATTTCGGTGATCAGCTCGCGCAATCTCACGTCGCGTTTGCCCCGGAGCTTGGACGATAGCGAGTTCGGATCGGTGACATCGTTCAGTTTCATTGGCACCAACTCCCTGCCCAACACAGCGTGCGATAGAGGAGAATGGTTGAGAAGTCATGGCTACTGGGGTGCTTGGCATGATGAACCGACGAGCATCGAGTTGGCAATTCCCCATTACATACTCGCGCTAACCCTTACGAACCCGGCGCGCTTTGCTTTCCCAGTCTTAGCTCAAATCGCATAACACTGCCTGCGAAGCGGGCAAGTTGAGCGCAGCACGACCTTCTAACCCTACCGCGTAAACTTATGGAACTTGATCCGGTGCGGGATCAGGCTATCGGCCCCCAGTCTGCGCTTCTTGTCTTCCTCATAGGCCTCGAAGTTCCCCTCGAACCATTCCACGTGGCTGTCGCCTTCGAAGGCCAGGATGTGGGTGCAGAGGCGGTCCAAGAACCAGCGGTCGTGGGAGATGACCACGGCGCAGCCGGCGAATTCGTCCAGGGCTTCTTCCAGGTTTTGCAGGGTCTCGATGTCCAAGTCATTGGTCGGTTCGTCGAGCAGGATGACATTGCCGCCGGTGGTCAGCGTCTTGGCCAGGTGGACGCGGTTGCGCTCTCCGCCTGACAGTTGGCCGACCTTTTTCTGCTGGTCGCCGCCCTTGAAGTTGAACGAGCCGACGTATGAGCGGGTGTTGATCTCGCGCTTGCCGACGGTGAGGATGTCCAGACCCTGGCTCACCTCCTGCCAGATGGTCTTGTTGGGATCGAGCGCGTCTCGGCTCTGGTCCACATAGGAAAGTTTGACCGTGTCGCCCAAGCGGAACGTGCCGCTGTCGGGTTGCTCCTGGCCGGTGATGATGCGGAACAGGGTCGACTTACCCGCGCCGTTCGGGCCGATCACGCCGACAATGCCGTTGGGCGGCAGGCTGAAATTGAGGTTCTCGAACAGCACCTT
>JANLPX010000294.1:0-9964 GCA_031367485.1 Alphaproteobacteria bacterium
GCCCCCAGAACTCTTGCGGGATCGGCACAGGTGCCAGCTCGCAATCAATCGCGCCAACCTTTGGTGCCGTCCCTAACCAACCCAAAGCCGCTGCGTCATAGATCCCTGCCAATCGTCCTGGAGCCGCCGCTGCGCCGTGCATCCACACTGCGGCAAGGTCCCGCGCTGCGCCGCTCTCGCCGCTACGACCCGCCGCCGCCAACCGGGCTATCTCGTTGATGTCAGCCCCACCGCGGGCCAGAGTTTCAAAGCGGTCTTGCTCAGTCATCCCTAGTGCTTTCCCCGGTCGCGGCCGAAATTGGGCTCAGCGCTTTCTTGCCCCGCCGCCACAATGCCGCGCCGGATATCCCGCGTGCGGCTAAACAGCTCAAATAGCTTGTCGCTCTCGCCCCAGCGGATGGCCCGGCTCAGCGCCTGTAGATCCTCAGTGAAGCGTCCTAGAACTTCCAGCACCGCGTCCTTATTGGCGACAAACACGTCGCGCCACATAGTCGGGTCCGAGGCTGCAATCCGGGTGAAATCGCGGAAGCCACCGGCGGAGTATTTCATCACCTCGGCCTGGGTCACGTCTTCCATGTCCGCAGCGGTACCAACTATGTTGTAGGCAATCAGGTGCGGCAGGTGGCTGGTCACGGCGAGGACAAGATCATGGTGCGCCGCGTCCATCTGTTCGACATTGGCACCAATAGCGGTCCAGAATTCCGAAAGCTGGGCCACTGCCTCAAGATAGGCCTGATCGTTCCTAGGCTGCGGTGTTAGGATCACCCAGCGACTTTGGAACAGCTCAGCAAAACCGGCGTCGGGGCCTGACTGCTCCGTTCCGGCAATCGGGTGACCGGGAATGATCATTGCGTGATCGGGCAGGGCAGCGACCAGCGCGTCGGCTACTGAGCCTTTCACCGAGCCCACATCGGTCACCGTTGCGCCGGGCTTCAGCGCCGCCGCCGCCGCCGCCGCCGCTGGACCCATCGCCAGCACCGGCACAGCAAACACCACCAAGTCGGCGTCGGCCACCGCCACGCCCACATCGGCCGTCACCAGATCGGCATAGCCGAGCTCGACGATCTGCGCTCGGTGTCCCTCATGGGCATCAGCCACCGCCACTCTTCCCACAATGCCCGCCGCGCGCGCCGCGCGGATCACCGACGAGCCGATCAGCCCGCAGCCGATCACCGCCATGCGCGGATAGATCACCGCTGCCATCCCCTACGCCTTCATGAAGTCGGAGAGCGCGGCGACAACAGCGCGATTATGTTCTTCCAGGCCAATGGTGATCCGCAAATGATCGGGCAGGCCATAGCCCGCCACAACCCGTGGGATCAGGCCGCGCGCACTAAGGAAATTATTGGCATTGGCCGCCGTCTTGCCGGGCGTTTTCGGGAACTTCACCAGCACGAAATTGGCCATGGAGGGCGCGACCTCTAGCCCCAACCCGCCCAGTTGTTGGGTTAGCCAAGGCCGCCAAGTATTGACCAGCGTCAAAGTCGCCTGCTCGAACTCGATATCGCCCAAAGCCGCCACCGCGGCCAACTGAGCTGGGATATTGATGTTGAAGGGCAGGCGGATGCGGTCCACCGCCTGGGCCATCTCCGCTGGCATATAGGCCCAACCTACCCGCAGAGCCGCCAAACCGTGCAGCTTGGAAAATGTCTGCGTCACCACAACATTCTCAAATTCACGCACCATGGAAAACCCGTCCTCAAAGGTCGGGTCGGTGACGAAACCCGCATAGGCCCCGTCCAGCACCAGGATCACACTTGGCGGCAAACCGGCCTGCAGCCTTCGCACCTCCGAACCCGAAATCCAGGTGCCGGTGGGATTAGCTGGATTTGCGATGAACACGATCCGGGTGCGGTCATCCACCAGCTTCAGAACTTCATCCACATCGATACGGTAATTGGGTTCGTGCGCCATGCGAACCTCCGCCTGGCAGGCCCGCGCTCCGATGGCGTACGCTCCAAAACCGTACTCGCCCTGCACGATGTTATCGCCAGGCTCCAGGAACGTCTGGTTCAGTAGCTGGAAGACTTCGTCCGAGCCACAGCCGAACAACAACATGTCCGGCTCCAGCCCAAACCGCGCGCTGATCGCCTCGCGCAAGATGTTAGAGCGACCCTCGGGATAGACATGAAGTTGGTCGATCGCCCCTGCAAAAGCCTCGCGTGCCTTGGCGCTGGACCCCAGCACATTCTCATTGGCCGACAATTTCAGTGGGTTCTCCACACCCTCCACCGTCGATTTGCCAGGCACATAGGGCGCTATGGCCATGATCCCTGGTTTGGGAACCGGTCGTGGGGCGGTGGCGCGGTGGATAGGGGCGTCGGACATGGGAGCCTAGATCAAATCAAGGTCCGCCTCTTACACCGGGCAAGCCAAGGTTGGAACCCGATGTGGTTTGGTTCTAAGCGTCCAGTGGCTCTGGTGCTGCCCCGATCACCCCGGTTAGTCGTCCCGGTGCCCGGGCCAATCGCTCATCTTGCGGCTGATAAAACCCCATCAGGGCGAAGAGCTTCAGTCCCCCGACATCTGCCAACAATTCGGCGGCGACGCCATCACGGCTAAGGACCTCTTCGATGGAGCTCGCGGACCCAGGCGCATCTGTGACCCAATAGGTGAGATCGCGGCCGGTCGGTTCAATCGAAACCTCCGCGGCAGCTAGGGCATTGAGGGGCCCCCAAGCGTTGAGGCAGGGTAGAGCCGCGAAAACTCGAAGTCTTGGCTCGGCCAATAGCCGACCCCACCAAGGTGTGTCCGAAGCCAGAGACAACACGGCGACCCCGCCAAGAGTCTTTGCCGCAGCAATTGCCTCTTCGGGTTTAACGACTGTTGTGAGCGGCGGCGCAGCGCCAAAACGCATCCGAGATACCTCCACGGCTCTCGCCAAACCCTTGCCGCCGAACACTGAGACGTGAAAGGGTCCCTGGCGTGACAGACTGTCGCTGATCAATTCGCGCCAAATCCGCGTGATCAACGATGGCGATGCCGCTTGGTGTGGGCGGCCGAGGAGCCCACGAAGCAATTGAGCTTCACGCGCTGGTCGCAAAGCAAACTTACCGCCGTCTCCGGCCGCCGCCTTAGCAGAGGCGACATCACGAGCCAGCCCGGCGCGCTCATCGACCAAAGCCAGGAGGTGTGCGTCGATTTCGTCCAGCCGGGCACGAACCGCAGTTAGCGTTTGGGCAGCAGAAGTCGGATCGGTTTCGGCCATATTGTGCCCTCGGACTGAAGTTTGGCGCTTAGGTCATCGCAAACGACCGCGCAATAAGGCCGCCGCCGCAATAAAGTACCAACCGAGCGGTTCCAAGCAAGCTGGTGCTTAGGCCTTGGAGCGGTGATCGTCCATCGCGCGCAGCTTAGCTGCCGCAATACCGCGAGCCTGTCGTTCAAAGGCCACCATGCCCGGGTGGGCTTTCTGTTCAAATTCCGGGGGCAAATACTCCAGATCATCCGCGTTTTTTTGCAAATCCATCGGAGGAAGATTTAGCTCTTCCCGAAGCGCCGCAATTTCCTCCAAGGCCAAGGTCGCCAAGAGACCGTTGGCATGCGTCACCACGCTAGCCAGATTTATGGCGTTCTGAACCTCTGGTGGCGGCATTTTCGGTTGATTTGTTCCACCCAGACCGGGCAGGGGCGGCATTCTTGGTGGGGGGAGGTTGTTAGCCATCTCAGAAATCCTTGTCTCAACTCAAACCCAGGGTCGCATACTCGCTGCACCGCGTGAAGCGGTGAACCGGACTGGGACGGTGCGGAGATCGGTAAGCAAGAGCGGTGCCGACAAAAAAGGTTTCTGCGGCTGCAAGCCTCCAACCCATTGCTCCGCGCAGCACAACGCGCTTTGGTGCGCGCCATTCGAATTCTAGGGAGACACCTCATGGCGACGGCAGAAACCGGTCTACAACTTCGATCCTTGATCAAGGCTAGCGGCGAACTCGAGCTCTCACTAGCCTCGGTACCTGTTCCAGTGCCCGGCGATGACGAGGTCTTGGTACGGATCGAGGCGGCTCCCATTAACCCGTCCGACCTTGGGCTTTTGGTTGGCGCCGCAGATATGAGCACGGCGCGCACCACTGGTACCGGAAATCAAATGATCGTCACCGCTACGGTCCCTGCACCGTTCATGCGCGCCATGGCCGCACGCGTCGATGAGTCCATGCCGGTGGGCAATGAGGGAGCTGGCGTCGTAGTCGGTGCTGGGGCGTCGCCTGCGGCCCAGGCGCTGATGGGCAAGACTGTAGCCATTCTCGGCGGCGCCACCTACGCCCAGTACCGTGCCATCCGTGCCGTCGACTGCCTAGTCCTGCCGCCGGGTGCTACGCCCGCTGATGGAGCCTCTTGTTTCGTCAATCCGCTGACCGCACTGGGCATGGTGGAGACCATGCGCCTGGAGGGTCACACGGCGTTGCTGCATACGGCTGCAGCGTCAAACCTTGGTCAAATGCTCAATAAGATTTGCATCATGGACGGTGTGGCCCTCGTCAATGTGGTGCGCAGCCCCGAACAGGCCAAGATCCTGCACGATATCGGGGCGACCCATGTGGTCGATTCCAGCTCGGCCAGCTTCATGGACGATCTCACCGACGCCCTAGTCGCCACAGGTGCCACCTTAGCGTTCGACGCGATTGGGGGTGGCAAGCTGGCGGGCCAGATCCTGACAGCCATGGAAATTGCCGCCAATAAGACCGCCAAGGTCTATAGCCGCTATGGCTCTACCACTCACAAGCAGCTGTATATCTATGGTGGCCTGAACACGGCACCCACGGAGCTCAATCGCGGGTTCGGCATGGCCTGGGGTTTGGGCGGTTGGCTCTTGACGCCCTTCCTGATGAAGATCGGCCCCGCCGCAACCCAAGCCCTGAAGGACCGGGTGGCCGCCGAATTGAAGACCACCTTCGCCAGCCATTATACTGCCGAGGTGTCTCTCGCTGAGGCTTTGAGCCTTGATGCTATTGCCGCCTATAACAAGCGCGCCACCGGCGAGAAGTATCTCATCAACCCCAGTAAGGCTTAATCCATGAAGTTGACCGATCGCATCATCGTGGTGACCGGGGCGGCCAGCGGCATCGGTGCTGCCTTGGCTCGCCGCTTTGTGGCCGAGGGGGCGAGGACCGTCGTCTGCGCCGACCGCAATATTGAAGGCGCAACGGCGGTAGCCAAAGAAATCGGCGGCGTGGCAATGGCCGTTGATGTGTCAAAGGAAGAAGACATTCAAAGCCTGATCGAGACGGTCGAGGCCGACATCGGTCCTATCGACCTCTTCTGCTCCAACGCCGGGATCGGTGTCGGTGGCGGGGCGGAAACCCCAAATGATGGCTGGCAGCGGATCTGGGACATCAATGTCATGGCCCACGTCTGGGCCGCGCGGCATTTAGTTCCTCGGATGGTGGCGCGGGGCGGGGGATACCTCTTCAGCACAGCATCGGCGGCGGGTTTGCTTTCGCAGATCGGGTCTGCCCCCTATGCCGTGACCAAACATGCAGCCGTGGGCTTGGCCGAGTGGCTGGCCATCACTCACGGCGATGACGGGATCAAGGTATCTGTGCTTTGTCCGCAAGCGGTCCGGACAGCCATGACGGCCGGTAATCCCGATGGTGTCGCCAGTATCGACGGCATGATGGAGCCTGAGGTGGTCGCCGAGGCCTGTGTGCGGGCCATCGAGGCCGAGGAGTTTCTAGTCCTGCCCCACTCCGAAGTGCTGGACTACATGCGCAAAAAGACGGCGGACTACGGACGTTGGATCGGGGGAATGCGGAAGTTAAATCGGCGGTTCAACGGGTAGTAGGCTGGCATTGCCGGACGGCTGATCCGTGTCGACGTGTGGCAGATCCTCGTTGTAGAGATGCCAAAGCCCGGTAGCATCGCGGATCCGCCAGTTTTGCCCTTGGCGTTCAGCGTCGCAAGGGCTGAGCGGAGCCTTGGCATAACCCCCCGGAATATCGAGCACGTATTGCGGCTGACAGAGCCCTGAGGCGCCCGCCCTCAGTTCGGTTACCAGGGCCTGTCCTCGCGCGATCTCGGTTCTAAAGTGGGCTGTGCCGGGTGCGAGGTCCGGGTGATGCAGATAGTAAGGCCGTATCCGAGACTCAACTTGAGCTCTCATCAAGGCTTCCAGTGTGGCGGCATCATCGTTGACACCCTTCAATAGGACGCTTTGGCCGAGAAGGCAGATTCCAGCATCGGCAAGTTTGGCGCAGGCCGCTCTTGCCTCGTCCGACAATTCGCGTGGATGGTTCACATGTACCGCCACATAGGTTGCCTTGGTTCCGCGAAGAGCCTGGACGAATTCGTTTGTTATCCGGGCAGGATCTGCAACCGGCACGCGGGTATGCCAGCGCACGACCTTCACGTGGTCCAGCACCGACAGTCTTTGGTTCAGATTGGCTATGCGCCTTGGCGACAACATGAAGGGATCGCCGCCCGTCATGATGACCTCCCAGATCTGCGGATGCGCACCGATGTACTCGAGCGCCAACTCCAGTGCGTCAGCAGATAGAAACTGATCTTCGCCCGGCCCCACCATCTCGCGCCGGAAGCAGAACCGGCAATAGACCGGGCAGACATGGCATAGCTTTAGGAGAACGCGATCTGGGTAGCGGTGTACGATCCCTTCCACCTTGCCGTGGCGCTCATCGCCTATGGGATCGGGGTTTTCGGCAATCGAGGTATTCAGCTCCAGTTCTGATGGCACAAACTGCCGCGCGATCGGGTCATTGGGATCGCTTGGGTCGATCAGTTCGGCGATCGCTGGGGTGATTGCAACCGCATAGCGGGCGGCGACCTTAACAAGTTTTTCTACCTGGCTTGGTTCAATGAACGCCTGGGCCGCCAATTCTCCCAGTGTTCGTAGCGTTCGATGCCGCGTCAGCATTCTCAGATAGCCCAATTCAATCGTCCGCGCGGAAGCACCCGAGCCTGATCTTGCCGTCACGAAGAGCCAAGCCTTGCTCGGATTCATAGCGGATCGGTATAACCGCTTAGAGCAGACTTGAGGAGGTAAGCCGTCACCCCTATCCAACCCCCGGCCAAAACTACCGATCCGCGCCGCAGCTTGCCTGCGGTTGGGGTGCTTGGCGCTGATCCAGGTGCCGTAGCGCTGAACGTGAAATATGGTCCGTCGGCGGTGATTGCGGCCTTGCGTGAAGTCTTGGCGCGTGCCCGGGACCGGCTGTCAGTGCCCGGGGCTTCGGCACCCAGCATGGAGGATCTGCTGTCGGAAGCGGCGGTTGTTCTGGCCGACCGGGGCCGCGAGAGCCTGTTTGGCGTTATCAATGCCACAGGTGTGGTCATCCATACCAATCTGGGCCGGGCACCTCTGGCCCCGGAGGCGGTCGCGGCCATGACAGTGGCGGCGGGTTACGGTAATCTGGAGTTTGATCTGCAGAGCGGTCGGCGCGCGTCGCGCCACGATCACCTGGACGGGCTGATCGCCGAAATGACCGGCGCGCAGGCCGGTCTGGTCGTGAACAATGGGGCCGGGGCAGTGGTCTTGGCCTTGGCGGCCTTGGCTGCGGGTACCCCGGTGATCGTGTCGCGCGGCGAGTTGGTTGAGATCGGTGGCGGCTTTCGGGTTCCCGATATTGTTGCGCAAAGCGGGGCCCAGATGGCGGAGATCGGCACCACCAACCGCACGCACCTGCGCGACTATGAGCAGGCGCTACATGACTATCCCCAAGCACGGGTGATCCTGCGCACTCATCCTAGCAATTTTCGTATGACCGGCTTTACGAGTGCGCCGAGCCTGAAAGAGCTTGTAGTCTTCGCCAAAGCTAAGGGGGTGGTTTTGGTGGAGGATCTGGGGGGCGGGGCCCTGGTGGATCTTGGCACCTACGGCATTGCGCAGGAGCCGCAGGTTCAGGACAGTCTACGGGCCGGGGTGGACCTGGTGATCTTCAGCGGTGACAAGCTGTTGGGTGGTCCCCAGGCGGGTATTATTGCGGGCAGGCGCGATCTGATCGAGATCCTATCCAAGCACCCGTGGGCCCGGGCCTTGCGTCTGGACAAGCTCTCCCTCGCAGGGCTGGCGGCGACCTTGCGGCTCTACCGCCCACCCAATGACCCGATGGCTCGGGTGCCCGTTTTGCGGATGTTGTCAGAGTCGACGGAGCTTGTTCGAGCTCGGGCCCAGGCATTGCTGGGCCTTGTAACCGGCGCGGCCAGGTTGGACGCTGTAGTCGTGGAAACGGAGGGCTTTGCCGGGGGCGGGGCGATGCCGATGCACGCCCTAGCTGGGTTTGCTCTGCGGTTAAGCTGCGCCGAAATGAGCACCGAGGACCTGGCGCGACGCTTGCGCACGGGTGCGACGGCGGTAGTCGGCCGTATCGAGCGCGATGGGTTGTTGCTCGATATGCGCACGGTTGCTGACGACGAGCTAGCACCGCTTGCGGCCGCTATCGTGCAGGCCGTTGGCTAAATGCTTAGGGCGGTGATAACGGCGTCGAGCACGGTGTGAGCCTTGGCGCGCATCTCATCATCGGTGGCGTCCTGGATCGGGTGATCGACCAGCAGGTAGCGGGCATCATCCATGCCTAGCGCCCTACGCTGGACATCGGCTGCCTGGTCAAACTCGCTAGAGGCGATGGAGACGGCGGGAAGACCTTGGATCTCGAACCATACGGTGTCGTGCAAACTGCACGTCGTGCAGGATCCTCAATCGGCGAGGGCTTCCACCAGATAGTTGCATTCAGACTTGATCTGCAGTCGCAGATCCGATGGGCAAGGCTTGGTGAAGGTGGGTTTGCGGTAACGCCGCAGTTCAACGCCGGGCAGCCGGGCGGCCATCAGGCGCTCCAGCTCATCGAGCATCACATTGCCGCGCGGCTTGCTGATGTCGAGCAGGCCGACCACGCCGGTGATATCGCCGGTTCGCGGGGTGATCTGTCGGGCGACCGGCACCCGCTCATCGGTCGGATCGAGAATTATCGTCATCGACGTCCTCCGTAGTTATGACGTGAGGCTATCAGGTTTCGATTTTGCGGGAAACGGAGATTGAACCCATCGGACCCGTTACCCAACCATAGAAGGCGGCTGAGAATTTGCCGGCCTCGGAGCCTGCCACCACGATGTGGATGTTCTGCTCATCGGCGAACTTTGAGACTAGGCTGTTGAGGTGTTCCTCGGTCATTTTTGCTGCGACGGCACGCGGGATACCGGCACCGGAGATTTCGTTGGAAACCATTTCGCGCAGTGGCCTGGCGGTGACCGATTGAATGCGGGCCCGAAGCCTAGCCTTGGAATAGTCGCCCTCGCTGATCAGGGTTTTGACGTGCTCGGGGCAGACTACAAGCAGGGCGTCGGTAGGCATGCGGTGGATCTTGGAAAGGAACATGCTCTCCAGGCCCAAGCCCAGAGTGCCGCCCATCTGATCGGGTCGGCGGGATTCCTGATCGACGATCTGGGTCGGGCCGCTGGTCATGGCAAAGGCGGTGACTACGGAGTCTTCCGCCTTAAAACCACGCTCCACGTGTAGCGGTTCCCAGGGCGAGCCCTCCTCCCATTCGGGGAAGCACATGGTGATCTTCATGGGCGTGCTGAGCGTCGAGCGATCGGTGCCGCCGGGTCGGGCCCCGCCCACATTGCGCACCACCAGCCGCAGAGCCCGCCCGATGGTGGCATTGGCGCGATTGTCTGGCCCCAGTGCTGCCAGCTTCATGTTCATACCGATCCGGGCGCGGATCGGGCCATTGATTACCAGCACCGGCGAGGCCCCCATGGTGGTGGCATTAACTCCGTGCATATTGAATTCGTCGGTGCAGACCGCCTCAACCGCGGCGATCACGACGGGCAGGTATTCGGGCTTGCAGCCGGCCATGACGGCATTGATGGCGATCTTCTCGACCGTTACAGGAGCCATGTTGGGTGGCACGATCGCGATGATGTCTTGCGGGCTGCGGGAGGAGCCGCTCAGCATGCGGATCACCCGCTCGGCAGTGGGGGGCACCAGGGGCAGGCCGTCGCTAAAACCCTGATC
>JANLPX010000306.1:0-5798 GCA_031367485.1 Alphaproteobacteria bacterium
TTGGATCGTCCCATCTGAATAGACCCGAGCGCGGGTCCTGTCCGGCTGGCCAACGACCTCAATATCAATGACGTCCTCGGGACCTAAGACGTATTCAGCCGCAGACCCGGCCGTTGCGGCCGGCGGCGTCATCGGGACCACGGGCGGCACCGATAAGCTCGGCTGGGCCGTTGCTGTCGTCGCGACGCATACGGCAAAGCACATAGCAATCACGTTAAGAGCGGCAGTTCGAATTCCCATTTTCTCGCCTTCGATAGACCGATTAATAGCGCACACCTGCGGTCAGCCCCACGCGGGTATTGTCGTAGTCAAACCGGGCGTCGTTCGTCTCCCGGTTTTCAAGGGCGGCGTCCAACGTCAGGTTCAGCCTTCGACTCTGACGATAAGTCACGCTGCCAAATACTGTCTTAACGCGGGAATTTGTCAGATTGCTGGCGAAGACTTTAAGGCCCTGAGACTCGACCTCGCGTTGCTCCGCACCCAGATTTAGGGTGAAGCGGTTGCCCACGTCGTAGCGCCCGGAAAGCCGGTAGCCCGTCGTGACGTCGAAAGAATTCCCGGCGCGTTGCGAGGGCTGAACTTGACGATCAAAAGAGAAATTGGCTCCCATACGTCGAGTGGGATTGTAGTTTAGGTCTGCAGAATAGGTCAGCCCATCAAAGGTAATCTTTGGAGATGAAGGCGTCGGCGGGGCGAGGGACTTGACCTTAGAACTACCGACCGAGACCGAGCCGCTAATCCGGGCACCCAGTTTACGTTCATAGGACACCCCGAACGCATCCAGGTCGTATCCGTCAGTAGCGCCAGGGAGCACTAAACGGTGGATATATTCGGTTCGCTGATGATTGACGTAAAGGTTCAGAACCCCGAGTCTCGGCTTTGAATAGCTCAGGCCCGTTGAATATGCCGTAGCCTGATAGTCCTGCGGACGCAGCAGCGCTTGGTCGTTATTGGCCCAATCGCGAGAGACTTTGGCCGTCACGCCTATTCCGGTAGTGCCTGAGCAATTACCGTCTAGCGATAGTCGCTCAACCTCCAGGATATTGGTGAGCGTCGGACCAAGAACGATATCTTCAAACCTGCTGAGGCCACGCTGATAGTTGGCATCGGCGGTAACGTTACAACGGCCAATACGACTGGCAACCCCACCGTCGAAGGTCAGGCGCTCACTATCCAGGGCCTTATTGTTTTGGTGAAATAGATAGCCCGCATAGCCGCGGAAGAAGACGGTTTGCCGACTGACAGGAAGGTTCACACTGATGCTTACGGAGGGCGTGAAGGTTGTGTCGTCAGGCTTAACTAACCGGTTCTTGGATTCAGCGATGCTCACCCCCGAAACGTTAGTGTCGTGCTGAACGCGCGCGTTCAGGTCTATGGAGAGTTTATCGACTTGAGAGGGAGCAGGCGTCGCGGCCATCGCAGACGAAGACGCCGCAGCTAATGCAAGCAAAGCGCTGAATGCAAACCTATCATTGACCATCATTTAGCCCCTCAACCTTGGTGTAATTAGACGTGGCAACCTAACGGAGAGATAACGTCAGGAGAGAGGATACGCACGCGAAAATCTGATCCATCTAGCCTTCTCGCGGAATGCCAGAGATGCAGCCTAGGGTCTGGAGATCATGATGCGACGCAACATGCCCAGGAAGTTGCGAATTTTCAAGGTCGGCTTAGCTTGCGCCGAGGCGACTTCGGTCATCGTCCCCTGAACCGTTAGGGTCGGCTTGAGCGCGACGCGCATTGCGGCGAGTCGCGAACTGACCAGCTGCTTTCTCAAGGCCTGGGAAGGCTGCATCTTATCGATCTCACCGACCGACAACGACTCAATGGCGAGTGCACCGTCTGCCAATGCAAGGTTCAAAACCTTCCTTCCCCGCTCAGTACGAGACATGATCAGGCTGCGACCATCCTTTTCCTCGAAGGCCGGATAACCCTGGTCATCACCGTACCAAGCATCCGCGCAGGAAATGTCTGCCGATCCTCCGACGGCATCGGGGCAGATTTTGCATCGAAACTGAACCTCTTTGGCGAGGTATCTGCCCCAACTCTCGCCATAACTCATCTCAGCAACCCGACCATCTTGCATCTCGGCTGCAGCATTGCCCGGCCAGCCGTGACCCCGATAGCGAAATGACTTCAGTTTGTCGAAGTCCAACCCCATGGCTCTGACGACATTCTCAGCGCCTTTTCGATTGGGTACTCCCGCGCAGAAAAAGGCCAACATTAACGGTACCTGGCGGTCTATGCGTGGGTCGGTCCTTGCCAGGCGGCGCAAAGCTGAGACATCACAAGGCTTGCCTATGAAAGCAAATGAGTCGCCTTCAGCCAGCCAAGACTCAATTTCAGCTAAGGGTGAAGAGGCGGCGTATCGCGATCCCGCTCCATCTATAATGTCGGCCTCTGATCGCGAACACACCGTGATATTTCCGGTGGGATTGGCAGGGTCGGCCGTGGCGTGCAAAACACGGTCAACGAGTCCGCTACGCAAGGCGTAGGCAGCCAAAGCTGTAATGACCCCCCCGGAAGATCCACGAAACCGGGTCTCAGAGTCCAGGGAATGGCCGACACCAATGAAATTGGCCGGCCCCCAATACGGGCTCGACTTCGTGACCTCGCGCCAAGGCTCTACCACCACACCGGGACACGCAGTTGCGATTATAGTTTCACTGGCAACGCTTATGGGCCGGGTCTGCACTGGGCGATTGTACCCACTCCCATCGTCCATCGCGATTGCACCAGCCGAGACCGAGGCACACAGGCCGCATCCGGTACAGAGTTGACCGCGCAAGACCCGGTCAACCGTCTTGGACCGGCCTGCAATCACCGGGACGCTACCGCCAACCGCATTACTTTGCGCACCTCAACTCGATAGGCATCCAGCAGCGCCTGCACCTTAGTCATGCCCTGGAGAGTCGCGGCCGCGAGCTCTGAGCGGCGCTCCAAACAATCATATAAGAAGGCAAACGCCCCATCGTCGCCGAAACCATTGACCGGCACCATCCAAGGATAGTCGAGCATACCAAATAGGCCACTGAACTTGCGACTGTAGGCGATGGGCACGACCGGAACCCCGGTTGAGAAGGCCGCGATACAAGCATGCATGCGGCCAGCGACCACAAAGTCCATACCCGAAATATAGGATTTGGCCTCAGAGGGCCCAGCAAAATCTGGAGCCCGAACAACCCCGGTGAACTCTAGAGCCAACGCATCAGCCAGAACCGAGTCGTCATCGTGACCCCATCCAGAGGGCACATGGGATATGAGATGTACTTCAACATCATCGCGCGCCAGGAGCGAGCCGATATACCGGCGCATTAGCTTGGCATAATCGATGTCTAAGCCAAACCGATTGCCACCCGACACCGCAGCATTGAAAAGAAGCCCAGAGACATTGACGCCGACTCTGATCTTCTTGCCGTTCCGAAGGCTGGAATTATCTACATAGGGCAAGGCGAAAGCGACATCGACCGACAGAACACCGTGAGCCTTTGGTGCAATCTCAGACAGGAAACCGAGGGAGACAGGATCGCGTGCCACAACCGCGCTGGCTGGCTCAAGCACTAGACGCGCCAAAGCCCGATAGGCCCGACTGGTGAACGGGCCGATCGTCTGAGGAGATAGTAAGAGCGGGATACGGCTGAAGTTCGCCATCAACTTCGTAAGCCAAAGATAGAGAAAGCGCTTCAAGCCATAGATTTGGGCGAAGCTGTCACCCGCTCCAATGTCCAATAGGCAGTCTTGAGATCTGATCGCAGACCAAACGCCAGTCGGATTGATAAGCGAGAAGCTATCTACGACGTAGCTCTGGACGTGGTCTCGCGAGATATAGTTGGCGCTACCATCGCGCATGCCGATGATCAAAAACTCGGGATTCAAGTCAAGCTCGGCGGCGATTTCGCGGGCAATCGCTAGATTGGCAATCGTCAGCGCTCCGACGCCCAAATTCGCTGAGCTAGCCGAATGCCACAAAAGACCGATCTTGATCTTCTTCTGCAGCCTAACCTCGCCCATAGAACACTCGATCAAGGCCGTTCAAATTGCAGTCACGCTTCACTAGGCCGCAAGTTCCCACTCGCAGCTCCACGTGCGTATTTCTCAACGTCTTCACTAAATCGACCACAAGACCCCGTTCGGCTCAACAAATATACCAATTCGAGATGATCAAATTGAAAACAGTTTCATCTCGATTTCATCCCAACCCGATGCCGGGTAAGGCTTACACGCCACTCCACGGAAATGTCCGGCAATAGGACATTAAGAAGATTATCAAACAGTGGCCAATAACTGATTTTCTGGATTCTGGGGCTCCCTTGTCGACTGAGACAAACAAAATATCGGCGGCGGTAACGAATGAGACCAATGCAAACGCTCCCAACGGGCGTCGGCTAAATGTCTGTCTGGCGGGATCAGGCGGTGGACACTTGCGCCAACTCTTCGATCTTCAGCCCGCAGTGGCTGGACACAGCTGCTTCTTTGTGAGCGAGGACACTGCGCTTTCTCGAAGCATTTCGGAGAAGCATAAGGTCTATTACCTTCCGCACTTTGCGCTTGGCCAGGCACGCCTTGGAGCTCCGGTTAAGATGGCTCTCGCGGGCATCCGAAGTCTCCTTCAATCCGCCGCGATCGTTTGGCGTGAGAAGCCGGATGTTTTGATAACGACGGGGGCCGGAGCTGTCTTTTTCCCTCTGGTTTGGGCGCGGCTGTTCGGTGCGAAAGTCGTCGTGATCGAGTCCTTCGCCCGCTTCGACAAACCATCGATGTTTGGGCGATTGACCGCCCGCTTGGCCGACCGAAAGGTCGTTCAATCCGCGGGTCTCGCAAAGTATTGGCCCGACGCAGCCGTGTTCGACCCACTGAAATTGTTAGACATAGCGCCCCCCATCAAACGGCCTTTCGTGTTTGCCACGGTAGGGGCCATCCTGCCGTTTGACCGCATGGTAAATATGGTCGCTAGCCTGAAGGGTCGCGGCCTAATCCCGGAAGATCTGTTGATCCAGACCGGTGTGGGTGGTGTGGTGCCTGATGGGATCAAGACGGTTGAGACTCTCTCCTTTGATGAAATTCAGTCCTCGCTGAAGGATGCGGACATTGTCATCTGTCATGGAGGTTCAGGATCTCTGATTACCGCACTTCGGCAGGGGTGCAGGGTCGTCGCGGTGCCCCGGCTTTTCGAAAAAGGCGAGGTCTATGACGATCACCAATTAGAGATTACTCAGGCCTTTGCCGAACGTGGACTGATCTGTGTCGCTAACACGACTGATGAACTGGCTGCAGCTTTGGTTGAGGTTAGAGGCAAACCCCCAGTTCCGGCCACAAGCGACCCTTCGGCCCTCGTTGAACATCTTAGGTCCATGCTTACCCAATGGTCTTCAGAAAGCCAACCGAGCCGCACGCTATCCGTTACGGCTTAGATCGCTCAGCTTGGCGAACGCACCGAGCGGGTAACTGGCCAGACGCTTCACAATGGAGACCAACTGAGCCCTCTCGGAATGGTCCACATACACGGCATGGTGAAACATCAAGCCAACTTGGTCAGTGTGACCGGCGGCCTTAGCGATTGAGGGTCCTATCCGATCAGCTTGGCAACGAATTGACCTGCCGTCATCGACCGCGACTGATATCGAAATTTCTTGCAAGTCGGCTTCGGGGCGAGCGCGACCATGGTGGGAGATCCCGTGGTGTCGAACACTACTCACACCCAGCCAGCGCCCAAATTGGTAGGCGGTGCGATGGTGCAGGGAGGGATAGGCTGCAGCAGAAAAGACGCGGTGCCCCGCCGCGGCAACCGCGCGCAGAGT
>JANLPX010000309.1:0-1644 GCA_031367485.1 Alphaproteobacteria bacterium
TACGAACTTGCGCGGCGAGGGTGCTGTCCCCTCGACGGTCCATCCCTGCCCCTTAAACCAAGTGACGAGGGCCCATTTGATTAGCCGCGCAATGGGCCCCATGGGCTCTAACCAGGTGCCTTCGGGAAGGTCGGCACACCCTGCGTGATGTGGTGCCAGGGCTGCGCTTCGGAGACGTAGAAATGCATTCCCGGCGCATAGCTCGACGGGTCGTCCAAGGCCCCGAGTTTCACGGGTGTGATTGGACTATTGGCCAGTTCGGAGAATAGCGATGTTCCACAATTGGGGCAGAAGTTTCGAACCACATCGCCGCCGCTGTCACCCTTGCTGACATAACGTTTAGGCGTACCCTTAGTGACCTTGAAGCCGGTGCTGGGCGCGATACCGAGATAGGCTGGCGCACCGCCTGAGGCGTACTGACATGCCCGGCAATGGCAGGCCCCTGAGCCCATGAGCGGACCCTCAATTTCAAACCGGATAGCTCCGCAGGCGCAACCGCCCTCAATCGTGCTCATGGCTCACTCTCCGGTTACTTGGCCTGGGTTTTGCGAAGATCATGCAATGGTTTGGCCCAAACCGCCAGTTCGTCCAGGGTCATCTTGGCCGCGCCCAGTTGACCTTCGTTGGCGACAAATCCAGCCTCGGGAGTAATCTGCGTCCATACGTTGGGAATCGTCACGCTCTCGGGGATCGGCATGATCTTGACTGCGCTGAGCAGCAACTTGGTCCCATGAACCGCCCGAACACCCCCTGCCCCACCGCCATAGCTGACAAAGGCCCCGGGCTTATAACCCCACTCGAAATAGAGGTAGTTGATCGCGTTGATCAGGGCGGGCGTCGTGCCGCCGTTGTATTCCGGCGTCACAAACACATAGGCGTCGGCTGACGCCACACTGGCCGCCCACGCCTTGGTGTGGTCGTGGACGTAGTTTCGGAACCGCGGGATATTTGGCTCATCGAACATCGGCAAGTTGAAGTCGGCGATATCCACCAACTCTGCATCAAAGCCGGCATGGGCATCGGCCAACCCGTGAAACCACTTGGCCACCGCTGGCCCCATACGCCCTGGTCGCGTGCTGCAGATGATGGTCTGGAGCTTCAAGACACCAGTTCCGCCGACCGGGTCAGGATGAAGTCCTCAGGTTTGGGCTCCAGGGTCGCACGCCAATAGTCCACCAGGGCGAAGGGCCAGTTCTGGCTCACCCTGCCCTTCTCGTTCTTGTACCAGCTGGTCACTTGCGGTGCGCCCCAGGCCATAAGGGCATTCCCGGCATCGACCTTAGCGTTGAAGGCGTCATGAACTTCACGCTTGGGCTCCATGGCACCACTGCCAGTTTCAGCCAACAATTTCAGACAGCCAATGATGTAGCGCACGCTGCACTCGGAAAAGAAGATGATCGAGCCATTCACCACGATATTGGTATTGGGCCCGTAGATCATGAACAGGTTGGGGAACCCCGGCGCGGTCATACCCAAATAGGCCCGCGCGTCGCCGCCCCAGGTCTCATGCAGGTCAGCCCCGCCAACACCCTTGATCTTCATCGGGTGCAGGAACCGGCTGGCATAGAAGCCGGTGCCATAGATCACGGCGTCAAAATCGCGCGACGTGCCATCGGCAGTGATCAGACTGGTCTCGGTGATCTC
>JANLPX010000315.1:0-2842 GCA_031367485.1 Alphaproteobacteria bacterium
GTCACCCGAAACGCAAGACCTGTTCCTGCGGACAATCCCAGGGTTGGAGCGGGTTCAGGTCAAGCGTCATGGCTATGCCATTGAGTACGACTATGTCGACCCGCGCGAGCTGGATGCGACTCTGGAGGTCAAGCGGCTCCCCGGTCTCTATTTGGCTGGCCAGATCAACGGCACGACGGGCTATGAAGAGGCTGCCGCTCAGGGATTGGTGGCAGGCTTGAACGCCGCGCGCGCAGCGGGACAATCCATGCCTGCTGTCTTCGGACGAGACGAGGCCTATATCGGGGTGATGATCGACGATCTCGTGACCCGTGGCGTCACAGAGCCCTATCGCATGTTCACCAGCCGCGCAGAGTTTCGTTTGAGTCTGCGCGCCGACAATGCTGACCAACGCCTCACCGCCAAGGGGTTGGCCTTGGGATGCGTTGGTGTTTCACGTGAAACTTCTTATCTATCAAAAGCTTCAGCTCTTGCAGATGCCAGGGCTACCGCCAAGACCCTAACCCTAACCCCCACTGAGGCCGAGCGCGCGGGTCTTCCCGTCAAGGCCGATGGCCAGAGGCGTGATCTAGCGCAATTGCTTGCCTATCCGACTATCGGCTTTGTTGAGTTGGCCGCGATATGGCCCCAAATTTCCTCCTGGACCGATGAGGTCCGGGAACAGGTTGAGATCGACTCGGCCTATGCGGGTTACCTGGGTCGGCAAACGGCTGATGTTGAGGCGTTTCGGCGCGACGAAAACCTGAGCTTGCCGCCTGAGTTGATGTACGAAGCCGTTGGTGGACTATCGCATGAAGTCCGCGAGAAACTTGCAGCAGTGCGTCCGATGACACTTGGCCAAGCCGCTCGGATTGAGGGGGTAACCCCTGGTGCCCTAACCGCTCTGTTGGCTCACGTGCGCCGAAATGCCGCCTGATACCGCGCAGTTTGACGGCCCGGTAGTCGGCGATGCTTCGAGCTTCGCGAGGGCGTCGGGTGCTAGCCCTACCGCCATGACCGCACTTGAGCACTACCGGTCCTACCTCGAGGATTGGAATCAGCGGATCAATCTAGTGGGGCCAGCCACCCTGCCTGTATTCTGGTCACGACATGCCTGGGATAGTGCGCAGTTGCTGAACCTGGCGCCGGACGCACTCCTATGGGCCGACCTCGGAACTGGCGCAGGATTGCCCGGTATCGTACTGGCAATCCTAGAAAAAGATCGGCCCGGCTTTCATGTCCATCTGGTGGAGAGTATGGCCAAGCGTTGCCGGTTTCTGCAGGAGGTCGTGCAGGGCCTCGCATTGCCGGCAACCGTTCATCACTCGCGGGCTGAAGATCTGGGGTTGTCTGTGGACATTGTTACGGCCCGGGCTTGCGCGCCGATGGCTAGACTGTTTGGGTATGCCCAGCCCTACTTCAAGCGTGGCGCGACGGGGTTGTTTCTCAAAGGACAAGATGTTGCGTCTGATTTGGCAGAGGCCACAAAATCTTGGGATTTTGATGCCGATATCTTGCCAAGCCTGAGCGATCCCAGGGGCCAAATTATTCACGTTAGGAGGTTGGGCGGTGGTCGATAGTAGAGGGAGCGCTCGCGCACTCCGGGTCTTGGTCGTCGCCAACCAGAAGGGCGGCGTTGGCAAGACCACGACAGCGATCAATCTGGGAACGGCGCTGGCTGCGGTCGGTGAGAAGGTGCTTTTGATCGACTCTGATCCGCAGGGTAACGCCTCTACCGGTCTTGGGATCAGTCACGCTCAACGCAAGATCACGCTCTATGACGTCCTAATGGGCCAGACCCCAATCCTGGAGGCTGTGGTGCCGACCGCACTACCGGGCTTGGATATTGTGGTGGCCGATCCTGATTTGTCGGGCGTGGAGCTTGAGCTCGGCCATCACCCCCGACGCTCCTTCCGGCTGCGTGACGCCATTGATCCCATCCGAGTGTCTGGTGCCTACAGTTATATCCTAATCGACTGTCCGCCCTCGTTGAACCTGTTGACCGTCAATGCGATGGCCGCCTCAGACGCGGTCTTAGTGCCTTTGCAGTGCGAGTTTTTTGCCTTGGAAGGGCTCACTCAACTGATGCGGACAATCGATCTCGTGCGGGGAAGTCTCAATCCAAGCCTGGAAATCCAGGGGATTGTCTTGACCATGTATGATCGGCGAAACAGCCTCTCAGAGCAGGTGGCCAGCGATGTCCGCAATCATTTTGGTAAGGCCGTCTATCAGACGGTCATACCGCGGAATGTGCGGGTTTCCGAGGCCCCGTCCTACGGTAAGCCCGTATTGGTCTATGATCTAAAATGCGCTGGTAGTCAGGCTTACCTCAAACTTGCCCGCGAGGTCGTGGTGCGCGAGCGTGAGCGCCGCGCGAAAACCCCAGCTCAGGAACCTATAGATGGCTGAAAAACGCGGTCTCGGACGAGGGCTTTCGGCTCTACTGGGTGAGGTCGAGGATAGCGCTGCCGTCGGGCCTGGTGCACCGGGGCTGCGCGACATCCCGATCGACCTCATCCATCGTAACCAAAACCAACCGCGGTGGGTGTTTGCCGAAGCTGAACTCGGCGAGTTGGCCGCCTCAATTCAAGAGAAGGGCGTCCTGCAGCCGATCTTGGTGCGGCCGGCGCCTGGGCTAAGCGGACATTTCGAAATTGTCGCCGGCGAGCGCCGCTGGCGCGCCGCGCAAATGGCCTCTTTGCTGACTCTGCCAGCCCTGGTTCGTGAGCTCGATGACATTCAAGTCTTGGAAATCGGCGTTATTGAGAATGTTCAGCGCGCGGGGCTAAATCCGATAGAAGAGGCGACAGCCTACGAACGACTGATTGAAGTCCATGGGCGGACCCCTGGCCAAGTGGCCGAC
>JANLPX010000316.1:0-3002 GCA_031367485.1 Alphaproteobacteria bacterium
GGTTGAGCCTACCGGGTCTGACCTCGACTAACCGTAACTGGCCAATCCCTCTTGGCTTTCGCCTATCTGAGGTCATACAGTTTAGAGCCGTGCCGGGCTACGCTTTCGCGCACGAAAAAGGCTTGCTTGCAGCACACGTCAAATTCGGTTTGAGCCGAGCCTGAGGCGTTCCTTCTGTAAGACGGTATCAAAAAAAGAATTATTGTTTATCAATAAATCTACTAGCGGGCTCGCTTGCGGTCGATGTGGCCGGAGACCGTGCACCAATTGAGACAGATGACTTGGGCGTTCGCTGCCGCCCTATACCACGCCGCTGACATATGCTCTGTGCGCCATGGCCGGGGAGTGAGGCCCCGGCTTGATTAGAAGGCCAATGTGTCGGTTGCTTCCGCCGCGCAGTACCGCTTCACCGTCGCGTCCGACAAACCGAACCGCTGTGCCGTCTGTTTGATGCTCGCGGCGTTCTCTCGTCGCCAAGCGGCCACAGCGGTGCCGTCCTGGGCCATCGGGCGTCCAAGGCTGTCTTTCCCCCTGTGCGTCTTCCCGGTGGCCTGTAGCGCCGCCCTGGCGGTCGCACGGCCCGCTTCTGTCCGCTCCTTGATCCTGTGGCGCTCCATGTCGGCGACCTGAGCGAGCACGGCGAGGATGATCTCACCGACGCCGCGACCGATCTGCCCTAGCCCGTGAATGTCTACCGTCACGCCAGCGTCAAGCAAGCGCCGCACAGTTGACTGTATGTCCAGCGCGTCGCGGCCAAGTCGGTCAACGGCGTATATGCAGAGCGTATCGCCCTTGCGGACCTGTTCTAAGAGCTTTGCGAACCCCGGCCTGTCGGCGGCCATGATCCCGCCGCTGACGCCCTCATCACTGAACGTCTTGTCGAAATCACCACCCAAGGCGTGACGCTGGGCTTCAATGCTCTGGTCTCCGGTCGAGACACGATAGTAGGCAATTCGCATAGGTAGCTCATAAGTTAGGGTTGCGATGTCCCTAGCTCATAACGATAGCTCAATATGTATGTCAAGTATGTTGTGAGCTATAGCGCAAAACTTACAACTTTTGATCCACTCTGCGATGCTTCTAGCGTTTGATCGCTATGCCCCCCTAAGGGGGCAATGCAGGCTGTTGGGATCAGAGTGACCCCCTCATAAATCTTCATCGTATTTTTGGTTGCGGGTATTGGTGCTTCGATACCGGCTTACGATTAGCATGATGAGAACGTCGTTAGCTCGGAAAATTGAGCGAGACTCTTGCCGTGCGGCTGTTACAGGAGTATCTGGCACCTGTAACATTTCACAAATAAAATGTGTTTATTTTCCAATGGTTACGGAGTTTAGGGCATAGTCCCACCCTCTCCGCCATTCGATATGCCCTCCGCTTTTGGGGGCCTATCGAATGGCGATTGGGTTCGAACCCGCGCAGTAAAAGAGTGGGCTCGACAGCCGTAGCGCTAGCGAAGGCTGCGGTGGAGCAAAGCGAAGCCAATCCCACCCTCTCCGCCATCCGACCGCTGAGCCGTAGCGTCACGCTGAGCTTGGCTCGAACATCTTGTCGCACGGCAGCAAATCGTCTGGATAATCGATCGGCAGGATTTCACCCGTCGCGAGTCCTGCAAGAAAATCGGTGAGGTCGCAATCGAACAACTCGAAGTCACCAAACCCCGGGTCCCAAACGCCGATGCTCCAATCCGAAGGCTGACCGCGTGTAAGCCAAAGGAGGTGATCACCATTATGGGTTACGCCGCAGGGCATAAGACCGCCTTGCTTGGGCCACAGGGGATAGGGCGTATCCTGCAAGACGGAGAAGGCTTCGCAGATGGTGCGTGTCTGATATCCCAACCGCGCATAGGGGTTTTGCGATCTGGGAACATAAACCCAGAGGAAGGTCATGAAGGTTCCACAGCCATAGAGCTTGGAGAAGTCTTTGAAGTCCTGCGGCAGAGCTGAGCCCATCTCCGCTTCAATCGGATCCCAAGGTCCATCATAGGGCTCAAATGGCGTTGTCGGCGGTGGCACGATCCTCGCTAATGTCTCGATCGTCATTTTCAGCGCCCTGCCGGATTCTCGATCAAGCGAGCAGCTTTTGTTCCGCGCGATCCGAATGCGGTCAACAGAATCGACTTAGGTGGAATTGCGCCAGGGCCATATAAAGGTCGGGCGAGATACTCCATTATTTCTCCGGCCCGCACCTTCGATGCCACCCAGCCTTCAAAGGTCTGCATATGCGGCGAGTTTGTTGGATTGTGAGTGATCGTCATGCCATTTGAGTGCTCTGGATCCGCTGAACCACCAAGGCTTCCCGCATAGATATGGCCCCTGGCGAGCTTCATTCCCGGCACCCAACCTGGAGGATTCCAACGTATTCTATTTGTCTTTCCGAGCATGGAAGGTGTGATCGTCGCCATTACACCGGTTGAACGCCCTGCGCTGTCCAACTTTCCATATCTAACGCTTGGCTGAGCAAGCGTGGGTGAATCCAGCCCTCTCACTGTTGGTTTCGCTCTATTGGGAGTTGGTCTGCCGAGCGGTGCCGCGCCCATCATGGCTGTATCAGCGAAGCCGCCCACTATCAGCGCACCATCACGCACCACAGGCGAGGCATTCGCAAGTGAAGAGAGCGCATACGCAACACTGCCGAGCGGATGCTCGGCCATAAACAAGGCCCTCGCTATTGCCTGCCGTCGATCTGCAAGCTCACCCGGTGATCCTTTTGGATCGCTGCTCGGAACGAGCACGTTCGCACGGCCATTATCCACTTCGCTATACGTTCGACCACCGATTGTGACCGTCTCGCTCGGACGAGGTGGCTGGTTGAGGAGATCGAGACGACCTTGGAAGGGTGGAAATATCTCCGCCGCCACTGCAGCTAGAGAGGTCGTTGAAGTAGCTGAACTTTTGTCGGAACGTTGCCTCCGTGCCGAATCTTGCCGGATCATCTCGGCATAGGGCCCTGCCAACGGATCTGGAACAGAACGTGGCTCTCCTCGTGGCATTTGCGCCATT
>JANLPX010000340.1:0-2239 GCA_031367485.1 Alphaproteobacteria bacterium
ACCCTCAGCGATAGATTTGCCTGGTCCGCCGTCTGGCCCACGATTGGATACGGTCCCCGACCCGATGATCGTGCCGGCGCTGAGTGCGCGGGTTTTGGCAGCGTGCGCAATGAGCGTTCCGAAGTCGAATGTCATGTCGACCCCGGCATCGGCCTCGCCCAGTGGTTTGCCGTTCAACTCCACCTCCAGCACGCCGTGCAGCTTGCCGTCCCTCCAGGCGTCGTCCAGCGCGTCCGGCGTCACCGCAACGGGCGAAAAAGCTGAAGCCGGTTTGGACTGGAAGAAGCCGAAATTCTTGCCGATCTCGGCGGGGATCAGATTTCGCAGCGACACGTCATTGGCCAATAGCACCAAGCGGATCGCTGCCAAGCCCTCTTCGCGCGTCGCGCCTTGCGCCACGTCGCCGGTGATCACCGCAATCTCACCCTCCATGTCGCAACCCCAGGCCTCGTCGGCCAGCGGGATCGAATCACGGGGGGCAAGGAAAGCGTCAGATCCACCCTGATAGATAAGCGGGTCGGTCCAGAAACTGGCGGGCATTTCGGCGGCGCGAGCCTGACGCACCAAGGCCACATGGTTCACATAGGCCGAGCCGTCGGCCCACTGATAGGCGCGGGGCAGCGGGCTCTCGGCATCCTTTTCATGAAACCGAACGCGGGGGATTGAGCCATGCTCCAGGCCCTCAGCCAAACCGCGCAGCAGCGACTCACAGCGCTCCCAATCATCTAGGGCCGCCTGCAGCGTCGGCGCCACATTGGTTGCCTCCACGCACCAAGCCAAGTCGTTGGAGACCACCACCAAACGACCGTCGCGACCCCATTTCAGCGATGCCAGTTTCATGTGGTTCGTCTCCCTATGACGCGAGTCAGCTTGATGCCGTCTTCCTGACGTTGACCTAGGTAGACCACGACTTCGACCAGGATGTCGCCCTGCGGCGCGTTGGCCCACAAATAACTTCGCTCAAAGTGAGCAGTTCCCCCACCTGGTGTGAAGCCCTCATAGGTGTCGCCCCAGGGCACCACCTTGGCCAACTCCCGCCAACTGAGATCGCAGGCCCGGGTCATTTCCTCTTCGGCGGCGGCGGCGAGATTGGGGTCCATCAAGACGTTTTCCAGCTATCAACATAGGCGGTATTCTCGACCATCGCAGCGACCTCGCCCACCTCTAGCGGATCGCGGGTGTCGATCATCACTGCATATTCGTCTGTGGCTACCTTGGCCTGGACCAGCATCGACTTCAGCGCCTTGGGATGCGGCCCATGAGTGAAGCCACTGGGGTGGAAGGTCATCATCCCTGCATCGATGTTGTCTCGGCTGAAAAAATCGCCCGCGTGGTAGAACAGCACCTCATCATAGTCGTCATTGTTGTGAAAGAACGGCACCTTCAGAGCACCAGGATCGGTCTCGAAGGGGCGCGGGGCGAACGTGCAGACCACAAACCGGTCAGACACAAACGTCGTGTGAACGCTGGGTGGCAGGTGATAGCGGTGGCTGGTGATCGGTCGCAGGTCTTTCACATTGATCCGCACCGGGGCCAGGTCACCGTGCCAGCCCACCGCATCCAGCGGATTATAAGGATAGGTCGCGATCGAAACCTCGCCACGCTTCTTGATTTCCACAGGAAACTCGCCCAGCAGGGCCTGATGCGTACGGAATGCTTGGTCCATCTGCGGGGTGTCGAGCATGGCTGGATCAAAGATCGCGTGGCCACCCAGCAAACCCTTGTCCGGCGAGGTGAAGTGGGTGTTGGTCGCCTGGATCATGAGGATGGCAGTCGGCTCGGAGGGGCCCAGCCGCCACATAGTGCCGCGCGGCAGATAGAGATAGTCTCCCGCCGCATAGACCAGCCGACCATAGTCGCAGAACAGCTCGCCCGCGCCCTGGTGGACAAACAGCAACTGATCGCCATCGGCATTCCGCGCCAGGGCGGGCATAGCCTCCGCCAGCTTCCAGAACCGTACCTCGATGGCACCGTTGTGCAGCACGACCGGCGCGGCCCAGGGGGATAACGGCGCACTGTCCAACCTGGTCAGATCAAAGGCGCGAGGCCGAAGCGGGCCCTCGAACCTTATCCATCCGGTCGGCGGGTGTTTGTGGTGCAGGAAGGCCGCTGGGCCAAAGAATCCCTCCTTGGAAATCTCCCGCTCAAAGGTGCCGGGCGGCATGTCGGCATGGGCTTGGCGGGAATGGGTGCCCTGGCCGCCGCGTACCGGGATCCAGGTCTTAGAAGACGCCATCAG
>JANLPX010000011.1:0-12799 GCA_031367485.1 Alphaproteobacteria bacterium
CCATGATGTTCGGTGCCGTCGCGGGCTTGCTGGCCCAATGGGGCATCATTCGGATGTTCGAAATGACCCCACGCCAGTTAATGCGTTGGGGTGTTGCGATCGCCGCGGCGGGCAACCTGCTGGTGGCCTTCTCACCCGACTACTGGACCGTGGTGGTGGGTTACGCGATCTCAAGCCTGGGCTTTGGCTTGGCGCGGCCTGGCTTTACGGCAGGTTCCTCCTTGGCCGTCGGCTTGGGCGAACAGGCCCGCGCCGCGGGGGCCATCGCGGCGGTCAACGGTGTCAATGTGGTCTTGGCTCCGGCCTTCGTCTGGCTCTATGAGCGCGTGGCCCCAGCGCCGTTCTTGATCAACGTGACCCTGCTGCTGGCCATGCTGATCTACGCCTTCCGCAACCCCCAGCTGGCCAGCTCAGACCCCAGGGTGGCGACCCAGCAGGACTCAGCCCTCTCGACCATTGAGCGCAATGACGAGGGCTAGCTCGACGGGGCCTCAGTTCGCAGCAGGCCGACCATAGCCAGCGACAGATAGCCGTCAGCCACAAGGCCACGCGCCTTCTGCCAAGTCCGCAGGGCGGCGCGCGTATTGATACCCACCACACCATCGGGTTGGCCCACTTCGAAGCCCAGAGCCGTCAGCGCCTTCTGGGCGGTGATCCGGTCAACGAGCGACAGGGGGGTCTCCACTGGCCAAGCCTTGACCAGTGTCCCCCCTCCGGCAAAACGATCCGCCAGCAGACCTACGGCCAACGCATAGGTGGTGGCATTATTGTACTTGCGGATGACGAAGTGGTTGGGACCTAGCAGGAAAGCCGGGCCACCAGCTCCAGTGGGGGTGATCAACATAGACTTGGCGTCGCTGTCCACGGCCCGCCAAGACCCGCCATCGGCCGGGTGTACGCCCTGATCACCCCACCAGGAAGGAATCTCGCGCGGCCCTTCTGTGACGCTATAATCAAACTCCTGGGGCAGGCTCACCTCGCGCGCCCAACCCTGGCCGCGCACCCAGCCGCCCTTGGCCAGCAGATTGGCTGCAGAAGCCAAAGCGTCGGGGCTCGACCCCCAGACGTCGCGCTTGCCGTCCCCGTCACCGTCCACAGCCGTCGAGAGGAAGCTGGTTGGAATGAACTGGGTCTGCCCCATGGCCCCGGCCCAAGAGCCAATCAGGCGCGATCTCGGAAACTCGCCAGTATTGATTATGGTCAAGGCCGCGATCAGTTGGTCCTCGGCGAACTGTCGACGTCGCCCCTGCGCGGCCAAAGAGGCCATAGACCGGATCACATCGAAATTGCCCAGGATCGAACCGAACCCCGTCTCCATGGCCCAGATGCCCAAGAGCACATCACCACCGACGCCATAAGTACGCTCTACCGGTGCCAACTGCGCGGCAAGTTGCGCGCGCTTACGCTGACCGATTGCCACCCGATCCTCACTGACCACACCTTTGATATAGTCGCTGAACGGCTTGGCGAATTCGGGCTGGCGGGTGTCGAGCCCGGTGACACGAGGATCAGCAGTTAGACCGGCAAGTTCGCGGTCAAGAAGCGCGGGCGGCAGGCCAGCTTTGAGCGCCCGATCATAAAAGTCCGAGAGCCAGACCGTGAAACCGGCATCACCAGAGGAGGCTAGGGGGAGGAGAGCCGTCGCCACAGGTATCGGGCTTGGCACCGTGCCACTTGACGGAGCTGCGCAACCTGCCAGCAATAGTCCAAGAAGCGCGCGACGATCCATGGCCTGATCCTAGCGATCTGCGGGCTGATACCTCAATCAAAATCCCGTCAGCCGGGCAAACCCACCTCCCAACATTGACTCCCAAACCCGATCCCCCTATACGCGCCACCTCTTGTAGATAACCCCGGACGCCGTCGTCCCGCGCCCAAAGAAGATACGGTCATGAAAGTCAGAAGCTCGCTCAAGTCGCTCAAGACCCGCCACCGCGACTGCAAGCTCGTGCGCCGTAAGGGTGTGGTCTATATCATCAACAAGACCAATCCGCGCTTCAAAGCCAAGCAGGGCTAATTCTCATGGCACCCCGTGTGGTGCTTTGGGATATCGGCAATGTCATCGTGCGCTGGGATCCAGCCACGCTATATTCCAAGATCTTTCCAGACCCGGTTGAGCGTGACCGGTTCCTGAAATCTGTCTGTACTATGGACTGGCATACAGCCCATGATCGCGGCGTGACCTTTGCCGAGAACCGCAAACCGCTGCTGGCGGAATATCCGCACTATGCCGACCAAATCCTGGCCTGGGAGACTCGCTGGGGCGAGATGTTCTCGGGGCCGGTCCCCGAGACCGAGGCGGCCATCGAGGCCCTGCACCAACGCGGTGTGACGCAATACGGCCTGACCAACATGTCCCATGAGACCTTTGACAACACCATTGCCATGAGCCCAGCCTTTGGGCGGCTGACGGGCTATGTCGTCTCGGCTCATGAGGGTCTGATGAAGCCTGACCCCGCCATCTATCAGCGGGTTTGTGATAAGTTCGGACTGTCGCCGAGTGATATCCTGTTCGTCGATGACAGCCTGAAAAACATAGCTGCAGCGGAACAGTTCGGCTTCCACGTTCACCACTTTGCCGACCCGGCTTCCTTGCGGCCAAAACTAGAGCGCCACGGCCTGCTCTAGGCGGGTGACAGGGCACCTTCGCCTCGCTAGGGTCCGCGCCTTTCCGCCACCCTAAAACTGTGAGAGCTTCTCCCCATGGCTGACGACGCCGCCCACTCCGATATCTTGAACCAGGCGGCCCAGGGCCAACTGAAGAGCATTGTTGAGCGCATTGAGCGGCTCGAGCAGGAAAAATCCGAGATCGCCGAACAGATCAAAGAAGTGTTCCTGGAGGCCAAAGGCAACGGCTTTGACGTCAAAATCCTGCGCAAGGTGGTCCGGATCCGCAAGCAGGACCGGGCTAAGCGGCTGGAGGAAGAGGCGATCCTGGACCTATATCTCGCTGCCATGGGAGAGATTTGAAGTCCCGCCAACCAGACCAGAGAGAGGCGGCAAAACGCGCCGCCCTCAATGCCCTGAAGCGTGCCCGCCGTCAGGCTGATCGCACCGGGATTGAACTATCGGAATGGGAAGGCGAATTCCTCGATTCGGTGACCGAGCGGGTCAAGACCTATGGCAGGGCCTTTGCCGACCCTGAAAAGGGCGGCCCCGGCGCGCCGTTCTCGATGCTGCAGGCCGTGAAGCTGAAAGAGATCACCGCCAAGGCCAAGGGCGAGAAAAAAGAACTCAAGCGCACGCCCTTTGGCCGCAAAGGCAAAAGCTGACCCCGACCGGGGTCAGTCAAAACCCTTTCGCCCGACAATCTTCAAGCCGTAGCCACCCGACCCCGGCAGAACCGTCGAAGAGTTGCTGAGCAGCATCATATCGCGAACCCCCAGATCGATAAGGATCTGTGCGCCGACGCCATAGTCGCGCAGCACATTGGCCCCGTGATCGACGCCGGTCTCGGCCCCGTAGCGCTCTGACAGCCAGGCAGGATTGGAGTCGCGAATGAACACCGCCACCCCGGCCCCGTCGTACTTGGCCAGCGCCTCCATCGCCTTGGGCACATAGTCGCGCCGTTGCTCGGTGGCACCCAGCATATCAGCGGCGAAATCGACCCGGTGCATACGCACAAGGGTAGCCTTATCGGCCTCGATCTTGCCCTTGGTCAGGACCACGTGCTCGGTCTTGTCGATGATATTGCGATAGATCACCATGCGGAACCGGCCACCGAATGCGCTGTCGAAGGGGGTTTCCAGTACCCGCTCCACCTGACGCTCGGTGCGCCGACGATAGGCGATCAGATCGGCGATAGTGCCGATCTTCAGGCCGTGCAATTGCGCAAAGCCGATCAGATCGGGCAGGCGGGCCATCGACCCGTCATCTTTCATAATCTCGCAGATCACGCCCGCAGGGTTCAGGCCAGCCAGGCGCGAGATATCGACTGCAGCCTCGGTATGACCGGCCCGCACCAGCACGCCGCCATCGCGGGCCACCAGGGGGAAGACGTGGCCAGGCGAGACGATGTCGTCAGGGCCTTTGGTGGGGTCGACAGCCACGGCCACGGTATGGGCGCGGTCATGGGCCGAGATACCGGTGGTCACACCTTCAGCGGCCTCGATAGAGACGGTGAAGGCCGTGCCCATGCCCTCACGGTTTTCCGCGGCCATCGGCGGCAGGCGCATCTGGCGCGCCCGCTCTGCGGTGATGGAAAGGCAGATGAGGCCGCGCGCGTGGCGAGCCATGAAATTGATCTGGTCAGGCGTCGCGAACTGAGCCGGGATGATCACGTCACCCTCGTTCTCGCGATCCTCCGCATCAACCAGGATATAGGGGCGGCCATTGCGGGCATCTTCGATGATGTCCTCGATGGGCGAAATGGCACTCTCGTGCGACTGCGTGGGATTGCCCCCATCGTCCTTGGACTCGGTAACCAGATAGGGGCGCTTCATCGATCTGTCCTCATCTTGGCGAACTCCAGCACCTGCTGGCCCACCGTAGTGAGTTGCCAGGTATCCCTCGGGTCCTTCGGCGACCCATCGGCTTCGAATGACCCGGAGGTCGCGTTCAGGGCCGCACCGAACGGAGTCGGCCAACCCCTCATGGCATGTATGATCGATCTGACCGCCGTCAATGTGGTGCCGCCCGCTTGCGAGCCATTTGCGGTCACGATGACGCCGACGGCGCGGTCAGTGAAATAGGGACGCTGGTCTTGATTTAGCAGCTCCAGGGTATCGAGCGCGTTCTTGACCACCCCCGACAACGAGCCATGATAGCCGGGCGTGGCAATGATGATCCCATCGGCTGCGCGCACGGCTTGGGCCAGCGCTTGCTGTTCAGCAGTAGGGCCGCCGGGCCCCGGATCGTAGATCGGCAGGGTCGCCAGGAAGGCCCCGCCTAGCAGGACCGTTCGTGCGCCGCCCGCCTCCGCCGCCGCCAGCGCCACGAGCAGGGCCTTCTCAGTGGACGAGCCCTCGCGGGTCGTACCGCCGATGCCGACGATCAGGGGTGTCTCAGAACTCATCGCGACGTCTCAAACACTCTCGGCAGTGGGGTAAGGGTCTGAGGTACGGGGGATGGGAGATTAGTCAACTGTTGCTATGGGCGGCGCAAGGTCGTTGAACCTCGGAAACGACGGACAAAACTAGGCGGTCACCAATTCATTGGCGGCCACCGCACCCTCGATCATCTTGTAGAAGTCCACCGCGAACTGCTTGGTCTGGCCTAAGGGGCTTTCTCTCAGCATGCCGCGCAGTTCTGTTCTCAAGGACTGACGCCGCGCCGGGTCGCCAGCCAACTTCAGCGCGATGGCCAGGAACTCCGCTTCGCTGAACGCACAAAGATCGCCCAGACCAGCATTGGTCAGGATCGAATAGCTCAATCTCTCAAACACTGCCTCCCCGACGAGGGTGATCACGGGTACCCCCATGAACAGCGCCTCACAGGTTGTCGTGCCGCCGGTCTGGGGAAAGGTATCCAGCGAGATATCGATGTCATTGTAAAAGGGCATGTGCGCGCCCCGCACATTCTCAAACCGAATGCGATCAGCTGTGACACCCTCGGCTGCAAAAATCGCCTCAATGTGTTTGCGGAAGGTTGGCGCGCCGCTCTCGGGCCGAACGAACATGAAGTGGGCACCCGGAACGGCGGCCGTCACGCGCGCCCATGTCTGCACCATCGCTTTGGAATACTTATAGGGGTTGTTGGCGGTGCCGAAGGTCAGGAAGCCGTTGCGGGTTTCCGGGATGACGGGGTTGATCGGCCGCTGCGGAAAGGCCAGCTCGCCCATGGCGATCCAGCTTTTGGGCATCAGCAAGGGCTCCTCCATCACCAGCTCCCGGCGCGGTGGCACCACATAGGGATCGAGGATAAAGTGATCGATATTCGATAGCCCAGCTGAGTGCGGATAGCCCAGCCAACTGGCCTGCAGTCGGGCGGGCTTGAAGGCCATGACGGCGATCTTGTTCATGTGCGTCGAGCCGCCAAGTTCGATCAGCATGTCCAGCTGATCATCGGCAATCATCTGCGCGGCTGCCGCATCAGTGATCTCCTTTTCCCATCGGAAATGGTCGACCATCGCGGTGATCTTGGTCTGGAGATTGTCGGCCGCGTGCAGGTAGTAAGAGTAGCAATAGACCTCAAACCGCGAGCGGTCGTAATGCTCAAAAAGCGGCAGGGCGAAATACGCCACCGGGTGCGCCCGCAGGTCTGAAGACATAAAGCCTAGCCTGATCTTGCCGTCCGGCACGCGGGCTTTGGGATAGTGCAGGGGACGCGCCTTAACCCGCCCTAGGATCTCGTCGCCCCAGATGCGGTGGTGCTCCATGATCTCGACCCGGTCTTCGGGGGTCTTCACCCGGCCTAGATGGGCCAGCAAGGCGGTATGTTTGCCGCTCTGGGCATAGCCGCGCCCCATCTCGGCAAAGCTCGAGAGGGCGTCAGCCGCGTCATAGTCGGCCAAGCGCGTATAGATTTCTGAGGCGACCTTAAGGTGGCCAGGGTTCAGCTCGACCTTGTCCATGGCACCTTGCAGCACCTCATAGGCCTGCTCGACCATCTCCGCCTCCCGGTCATTGCGGGTCCGACTCAGACTCTCTGCTAGGGCCATCCGGTAGTCGCCGTTCTCCGGCTCCAGCTCAATGGCCTTTTCCAGGTGGATGTGAGCCCGACGGCGATCGGATTCTGCAATGGTCGTCCCGATCTGAAAGTGCAGCCAGCCGACGTCGCCGAACTGCGAGAGCAAAGAGGTCAGGAAAACCTCGGTCTCATGCGTTCGCCCTGATCGCCGCAACATCGCGGCCTTGGACTCTCGGATCCGTTGGTTGTCCGGCATGGCGGCGAAGGCGGCGTCAAATATCGTCAAGGCGTCAGCGGCCTCGCCACGCTCGGCGATCACCGAGCACAGATCGAGCCAGGCATCCACGAAGTCTGGCTTCAGTCGTACCGCCAGACGCAATCGCATCTCGGCCTTTTCAAGGTCGCCCGCGTGCCAAAAGCCACGGCCCAGGCCGCGCTGATACTCGGCGTTAGAAGGGGCAACCCTAACCAGCTTGGTCCAGACGGCGATCGCGTTGGGGCCATCCTTACTGTCGTTATAAATATTGCCCTTGTTGATTTGGGGCGCGATGCTCTTGGGATTAAGCTTCTGGCATTGGTTCAGGGCCGAGATCGCCTCGTCGAAGCGCTTCAAGCGCCGCAGCGCGACGCCCAGATTGTTCCAGAGATCGAAGTCCTTGGGATAAACCTGCGTCCCCTGCCGTGCCCACCGCTCGCCCTCCTCGAAGCGCTTGCCCCGGATCAGCAGGGCTGAAAAGTTGCGATAGACACCCACCGGAGCGTTGGCATCGAGCTCTAACTGCTCGGCGGTCAAGGCAATGCCCTCTTCGCGCCGTCCCGCCGAAAAAGCCACTTCGGCCGGAGCAAACCGCGCTAGGGGCATTGAAAGTTCCTGTACTGTTCAACGCGCAATCTAATGATCCCCGGGGCGGGTGCCAACAGCGATATCCTTTCGGTATTGCCTTATGCGCTGACCGTCGTCATCCAAATGTCACAGGCCGCTTGTTCTAGTAGAGGCGTCGCCTTGGAGATTCGCATTGGCCGAACGCCACAATCGAGATGCTGCGATCATAGCTGCGCTTGGCACGGCTGGCTGCGCTGCCTTAGTCATTCTTGGCCTCACGGTATTTGCCCAGCTGGCCCCGCAGGCGGCGGTCGCGGGCATCGCTCTCGTCCTTGCAGCAGGTGCATGTCTCGGCTGGTGGTCGGCCGGGCGCTCACAGACTGATCCTGGGGCTAGCGACGCTGCCAACTCAGAAATACGCCATGGCGCGCCACCCTACGACCTCATCCTCGACGCCCTGCCCGATCCGGTCCTGGTCATCGCCGCTGACGATCCCGCCGACCTCACGGGCCGCCGGTTCATCTTCGTCAATGCCGCCGCCCGCGATCTGTTGAGGATCCAGCAGGACTCAGGTCTGTTGGTCACAAGCGTGCGCGACCCCCAGGTGCTCGAAGCCGTCGACGAGGCCCTGTTCGGCAATATCGCCTCTGAGACACTCTATGAGATCGGTGGGGCCCAGGACCGCGTGTTGCGGGCCATCGCAAAGCCCTTGGGGGCCGGTCACGGTGGCGGGCGGCTGGCCGTGCTTGCCCTGCGCGATGAAACCGATGTTCGTCGGGCCGAGCGCACTCGCGCTGATTTCTTGGCCAATGCCAGTCATGAGCTAAGAACCCCACTGGCGTCGCTGCTAGGCTTCATCGAGACCCTGCGTGGACATGCTAAAGAAGACGAAGGCGCGCGCGAAAAATTCCTGGCCATCATGCAGGCCCAGGCCGAACGCATGAGCCGCCTGATCGACGACCTGCTGTCGCTCAGCCGCATTGAGCTGAATGAACACATCGCCCCCGACGGCGAAGTCGATCTCACACTGGCGGTGATGGATGTGCTGGATGCCTTCTCACCTGTAGCGGCGGATCGGTCGATCAAGTTTGATACCCAACTTCCACCTCTGGGGGGAAGCGCTAGCCACGGTGATCGCGATCAGATCGTCCAAGTCGTTCAGAACCTCGTCGACAATGCCCTAAAATACACGCCGACCAAGGGCGCTGTACGTATCGCGCTGGAGGTCGGCGTGTCGGCGGAAGCTGCGGTTCGGCCCCAAGACCCCAATGCCGCGCGCTTGTCCCTGCTAACGCCTGACCCTGGCCCAGAGCTCTATTCTGTCCTGCGGGTTACCGATACCGGACACGGTATTGCGCGGGAAAACCTTCCAAGGCTTACCGAGCGCTTCTATCGCGTGAAGGGGCAGAAAAGTGGCGAACGAGCCGGGACGGGTCTGGGATTGGCCATTGTCAAACACATCGTCAACCGCCACCGCGGGGGCATGACGGTGGAAAGTCTTGAAGGCCACGGTACGACATTCTCCGTCTACATCCCCAGCCGACCGACCAGGGAACCGACCTGAGCCGATCATTGTTACAAAACTGTCGCGAAACTGTCTTATGGACTGTGCCTTCAAGCTTCAGAGTGTTTGAGATCAAGCCGATCATCCGCACTTTGCCCAATCCAAATACGTGATGGACCACGACTATAGATGTTGACTTGGGTCGCCCTTCTCGCCTTGGCCTTGTTCTCCGGAGCCACCTTCTTTGCGGCCCGCCGCAAGGCTCTGGTGGTGGCGGGCGGGCGTGCGGCGAACATGCATTCCCTACCCGGCTATTATGGCAGCTTCGTCGCGCTGTGGGTTGGTGTTCCGGCCGCCCTGATCCTGCTCATGGCCGCCCTCTTTGGATCACGGGTTGAAGAAGCCGTTTTGCGGGCCAGCCCTCCAGCGGCTGTGCAGGCCATGGATGCCGAGGCGCAGACGGTGTTTTTCGACGATGCGCGGGCCAGGGTTCACGGGGGTCAGGCCAGCCAGACCGTCTACCAAGGCCAGCTTGCGAAGGACCTGAAGGCGACGTCGGCAAAATCCCGGAGCGTCTCGCAAACCATCGGCTATGGCGCATTGGCCTCTGCCAGCTTGGTTGCGCTCGCCGGTCTCTTGGTCGCTTATCCGAAGATCCGGCCGGACTTTCGCGCGAGGAACCGCGTTGAAACTTGGATTGCCGCGCTGTTTATCCTGTGTTCGGTCACCGCGATCCTGACGACCCTGGGCATCGTCGCCTCGTTGGTCTGGGAGAGCTGGCGGTTCTTCCAGTCGGTCTCGCCGATCGACTTTCTCTTCGGTCTGGAATGGAATCCACAGATCGCCATGCGGGCCGATCAGTTCGGATCCAAGGGCGCATTTGGGGCCGTCCCGCTATTTGCGGGCACCTTCCTGGTGATGATGATTGCCATGCTGGTGGCCGCGCCTATCGGCCTCTATTCGGCGATCTATCTCTCGGAATATGCCTCCCCTTGGACCCGCGCAGTGGTCAAACCGATGTTGGAGATCCTCGCGGGCGTACCCACCGTGGTCTACGGGTTTTTCGCCGCCCTCACAGTGGGACCGATTTTCCGCAGCTTCTTCAATTGGCTCGGGTCCTTCATGATCGGTGGGCCGTTCGATGCCCTGGGGATGTACCTCGCCCAGGTACAAAACCAGATGGCGCTGGTGGCCGGGGCGGTGATGGGCATCATGCTGATCCCCTTCGTCTCATCGCTCTCCGATGACATCATCAATGCTGTGCCTCAGACCCTGCGCGACGGTAGCTTGGCTATGGGCGCGACGCGCTCTGAAACGGTCAAGCAAGTCGTCCTGCCTGCGGCCCTACCCGGCATTATGGCCGCGCTTCTCTTGGCTGTGTCGCGGGCCGTTGGCGAGACAATGATCGTCACCATGGCCGCAGGCTTGCAGGCCAAGACCACACTCAACCCACTCGATACTGTCACCACAGTGACGGTTCAAATCGTCACCCTGCTGACCGGCGACCAAGAGTTTGATAGCCCCAAAACGCTCTCTGCCTTTGGCTTGGGTCTCACTCTATTTGCGGTGACACTGACCCTAAATGTCATCGCCCTACGCATCGTCCAGAAGTACCGAGAGCAGTATGACTGAGTCCGTTCAGGCTATGCCGCTAACGCTGCGCGCGCGGGTCGAGGCGCGGCTGAAAACCCGCCATGCTCAGGAAATGCGCTTCAGAACCTATGGCCGGGTCGCCATTTTTGTCGCGTTAGCCTTCTTGGCCGTCTTGTTAGGGCGGGTGATCAGCCAAGGCTATTCGACCTTCATCGACTATCAGATGACCGTTCCGGTCTTTGTTGATCCCGCGCGGGTCGATAAGACCGATATCTCAGGCACCAATTTCGATCTGCTCATTGCCGATCAGATGCTGGTCCGCCTAGGCGTCAAAGACGACGACTACGGCAGCAAGTCCGACAAGGTCATGGATCTGATTTCCAATGATCTCGGCTTCCAGATCCTCGCCCGAGTTAAGGCCGACCCTTCGCTGATCGGCAAGACCGTCAAGATCAGCGGGCCGGTCAAGTCTGACGGGGCGCTCTATTTCAAGGGCGAGATGAAGCGTTCGACCCCGCAAGAGGAGCGCAAGCTCGACAACCAACAACTGGGCTGGCTAGACAAGATGCAGGCGACTGGCCTGGTTAAGGGTGGGTTCAATACGGGCTTCTTCACCCGCTCGGACTCCACCGAGCCCGAACAGGCTGGCGTCCTCGGTGCGGTGGTGGGATCTGCCATGATGTTGGTGGTCACCGCGTTGTTGGCTGTGCCGATCGGGGTCATGGCGGCAACCTATCTTGAGGAATTCGCGCCCAAGAACCGCTGGACGGACATCATTGAGGTCAACATCAACAACCTGGCAGCCGTGCCGTCGATTGTTTACGGGCTGCTCGGCTTGGCGGTCTTCATCAACTGGCTGCATGTGCCCCGATCATCGCCCCTGCTGGGTGGCCTCGTCCTGGCCTTGATGGCCCTGCCCACCGTGATCATTGCCACGCGCTCAGCTTTGCGCGCGGTGCCGCCATCCATCCGCGAGGCCGCCCTTGGGGTGGGCGCATCGCGAACCCAGACGGTATTCCACCACGTGCTGCCCTTGGCGATGCCCGGCGTCATGACCGGCGCGATCTTGTCCTTGGCCCATGCGCTTGGCGAAACTGCGCCCCTGCTGATGATCGGCATGATCTCCTTCGTGCCGGGGGTTCCAGAGTCCTTCACCAGTTCGGCCACGGTGCTACCTGTTCAGGTCTTTATCTGGGAAAACGCCTCCGAACGCGGCTTTCACGAACGCACCGCCGGCGCAATCATGGTGCTGCTGGTCTTCATGATCGTCATGAACCTAGCCGCCATTATCGTGCGCCGCCGATTTGAACGCCGCTGGTGACCTGATGATACTCCGACAAATCCTGAGACCCGCAATGACCCTACAACGTGACGACGCCCTGGCGCGCGATGTTTCACCCCTAGCTGCGATCGCACTGGATCGCGGTCACGGTGGGTCTGAGGCGGCGCAGATCAAGATCCGGGCGCGAGACATCAACGTGTTCTACGGCGACAAACAGGCGCTGTTCGATGTGGGGCTGGACGTTCCCGAGCGGGCAGTCACGGCCCTCATCGGCCCCTCTGGCTGCGGCAAGTCGACGTTCCTGCGCTGCATCAACCGGATGAACGACACGATCCCCGGGGCCAGGGTCGAAGGCCGCATTGAGCTGGATGGCGAAGACGTCAATGACAAGTCCATAGACCCAGTGGTCCTGCGCGCGCGGGTCGGCATGGTGTTCCAGAAACCTAACCCGTTTCCCAAGACCATCTTTGAGAACGTGGCCTATGGCCCGCGGATCCACGGCATCGCGAACGGCAAGGCCGAACTTGAAGCGATCGTGGAAAGCTCCTTGAAGCGCGCCGGTCTCTGGAAGGAAGTCTCCGACCGCCTACATCAACCCGGTACGTCCCTGTCTGGGGGCCAGCAACAACGCCTAGTGATTGCGCGCGCCATCGCCGTCAGTCCGGAAGTCATCCTGATGGATGAACCTTGTTCAGCCCTGGACCCCATCGCCACCGCGCGGATCGAGGAGCTGATCGATGAGCTGCGCAATCAATACTGCATCGTCATCGTAACCCATTCGATGGCCCAGGCCGCTCGGGTGTCCCAAAAGACCGCCTTCTTCCATATGGGCAAGCTGGTGGAGGCCGGACCGACCGGTGAGATTTTCACCAACCCGCACGACACCCGAACCCAAGATTACATCACTGGCCGTTTCGGCTGAGGGCTCTGCCATGAACGAACACATCGTCAAATCCTACGAAGACGAACTCAACACCCTGACGGCCGAATGTGCCCGCATGGGCGGATTGGCCGAGGCTCAAGTCGCCGA
>JANLPX010000393.1:0-5433 GCA_031367485.1 Alphaproteobacteria bacterium
CTTGATGCCTTGGGCAAACAGGGTCGTGGTTTCAGCGATACCGTCGCCGTCTAGGTCGCGCAAAAGTATGATCTTGTTAGGACTTTTGGTGGCGGCACCTGCGTTCTTCATGATGATACTTGCCGCAAAACCACGAATACCCTTGGGCTTGCCGGCTTCTGACGACGACTCTGCCACCAGAACATCGCCGTTGGGCAAGACGTACAGCCAGCGGGGATGGTCGAGACCCTCAGCAAAGCGGGTTACGACAAAGCCCTCCGGTGCCTTAGGGGCCTCTCCGGCCGCCCAGCCGACGACTTTGGCGATGGCCACCTGTGGCAGCTTGCCCTGGTGAGGAGCTGCGAGCGTCGGATTGGGTCCAAATCCGACAAAAGGATCAGGAGAGCCGACTTGGCCACATCCGCTCAGCGCTAAGATTGCGATGCCGGCAAGGAGGGTTGGTTTTGACATGGGTGGCGCATCCATTTGGTCTTAGGTGAATCCTATAGCCATCGGTTTGGCAGGCGTTGCAAGCCAGTTGACGCTGGGCACGCCTGGATCGAAGCTCTCCCCAGGCTGGTCGAAATTGAACCAGCGATCTCGGGGAGCTAAAATGAGTCAGGAACTTACGATGCTGGCCTATTCGGTCGGCCTACTGTTGGTATTGGTTGTGATCCAAGCCACGGCTGGTATCCGCGCAATGGGACTAATACCACTGGCCAATTCAAGGGATGGACTGCCCCCCGCCACGGGATTTCATGCGCGGGTCGGTCGCTGCGTTGACAATCATCGGGAGGGTCTGACGCTGTTTGCGCCGCTCATCCTGATTGCGGCGGTGAGCCAAGTCTCAAACCCAATGACGATATTGGGCGCACAACTGTTTTTCTATGGGCGGGTGGCGCACGCGGTTTTGTATCTTGCTGGCGTCCCGATGGTCCGTCCGCTGGCTTGGGCGGTGGGGATTGCCGGTACTGTGATGATCTTGGCCGTTCTACTCGGCTTGATGTGAAAGGGTCGGCCGGTTCCAGGGGCATCCCTGAAACCGGCCGTCACCACGGTTTTAGCCGTTCACGGCGTCCTTCAGGCTCTTAGCCGGTTGGAAAGCGATCTTCTTGGAAGCTGCGATTTGGATCGCGGCACCTGTCGAAGGATTGCGGCCCGTGCGTGCGGGCTTGGACTGAACCTTGAACTTACCAAAACCTGGCACGGAAACTTCGTCGCCTTTGACGGCCGCATCACGGATTGCGCCGAAGACAGCATCGACGATCGCTTTGGCCTGCGCCTTAGTGAGCTTGGAGTCGGAGGCTGCAACCTGGTCGATTAGTTCGGAAATGGACATGGAACGCCTTTCATGAGGGAATCGAAGTGGCGACCCTGCCAAGGCGCAGCGGCATTGTCACCTGCATGCGCACTCAGAAAGTGCGATTGCGAGCTACTATTCCATGTTTAGTGTCTGTTTTATGGGGGTTGTCGAGGATTGGGGTCTCAATGTGGTCCCGCATTAACGTCCGAGAAGGTCTCGCCCTGCTAGTTTTTGACTAGCAATAGGAGACTCAATTGCAACGCTCTGAACCATCTCGTGGCCGGATCCTCGTCGTTGAGGATGAGAAGATGGTGCTTGAGCTGATCATCACACGGCTCGAAATCGAGGGCTATAAGACCTTTAGCGCCCGTGATGGATATGAAGGTTTGGCGCGCTTAGACGAGGTGCGGCCTACAGCGATGCTCTTGGATGTGAATATGCCTCGCCTAGACGGCTTCAGCGTGCTGAAGCTGATGAAGGAACGAGGCCTTCTGGCAAAGACGCCGACCATGGTGCTGACCGCACGTAACCAACCTAATGACGTCGCCACGGCTATCGGCTTGGGGGCGAAGGATTTTCTCACCAAGCCTTTTCGAGACGATCAGCTACTGGCGAGGGTCGCGCGCCTCGTAAGGCGGCCGCCATCATCGCCGGTTACGCAACCCTCAGGCGCGCTCTTGCTCTAATAATTTGTTCGGACAAATTTGTTTTTCATCTGGCCGCGTCGATTATGGTCTCCGGCGTGAGGGCGAGACCGGCCCGTCGGCAAACAGACTGAGGGCGATATTCTCTGAAAAAAGCTACTGATCTGGGCGGCGTCGCTGACCCTGCTATCTGTAACCGCCGCGACCGCTGCGCCGACAATGCTAATCCTGAACAACCCGGCCGACGCGCTCCGCGCTTATCGTAAGATCCAGTGTTCGACGATCGACAATGTGCCTGCAGTCTATCACTGGTCGGGGAAGGGCTATTCGCGGGTCACGGCGAGCCGGACAGGCATGTATTTAACCTAGAGGCATGATTGTCCGCCAATATGTCGGTGACTCACCTAGCGACATGCGCCGCACTGACCTTCCTGCCCCACTGACAACCTGACCATCGGCGTCGGCCCCGTTGATCCGCACTACCGCAGCCGTTCTGGTCTAAGGCACACCGATTTCCACAACGACGCCATCAAGAACTTCATCATGGGCGTGCGCTCAACCGATCAGAATTTCAGCCTCGACTTCTTCAATGGCGTGGGCGCGGGGCGGTTACACGATCGCCAACCAAGTGCGTAATCAGCAGGTGACCCAGGAGATCAAGGTGGTTGGCGCGACCTATGAGGTTCCGATGGATGCCCTCAAGGGCTCGGTGAGTTTTAATGGGTCTCTCAGCTATTCGCAGACCTACTGGACCAGCACCTTTAACGACACAACACGTGACAGCGATCCCGTTTGGCCATTTCCCGCTTTCGGCCAAGTTGTCGAAGGTGCCTGTGACGACACTCTCGAACCTAGGTGTCGTCTTTCGTTCCGATGATAGGCACTGGCAGGCCGCGCTTGAGTGTTCTAACTGCACCGAGGCGTATTATCCGACGGCGCCCCTCTTCGGCTTCGGCTATTGGAATGATCCGCGCCGGGTGACTGTCAGGATCAAGTACGCCTACTAAGAAAATTCCGGCCCTCTGGGTGCCCATAATGGGCTAAAATGAACGCATCGGGCGTTGCAAACTGTCGCAGTCTGCAACAAATTTAGCCCAACGCTTATTTATTGAGCTAGTTAACAACGGAACTCGAGTGTCCTGATCGAGCTAACCCCCACGATCAGGACGCAACGGGTTGGGCCGCGGCGGAAGCTGCGGCCCTATCTGTTTTTGGGGTCAAGTTACGCCATAATTCCAAGTATCCCTGCCGCGGCGCGTTCACCGGTTTCTGCGGCAGCCTCCATGCCTTGCTCGCCCTCCCGTAACATGTGCAAGGCGGTACTCTATGAAACCAATGGTGCGTTCATCCAAACATCAATCAGGCGGATGGCCTCTTCGGACACCCCATGCGGGCGCATCCGGGTTGCGGGCGTGACGTCAAAGCTCAAATATTTGGGGTCACGCCACTGCTCGACAAATTCGAGCGGTGATCTGGCCGAGAAGAGCTTGGATTCCAGCAGATAGGGCGGATGCTGCGCTCATCGCCGACGGCCTTATTTACAGCGCTAGTTTCCCAGTCGGCCGCTTTGACCAAGGCTTCATTGATGTGGAAGTCGATTTTGCCAAAGCCCTTGGACTGCGGCCGCACCTCAAGACCCATGCGCACGCTCATGGCGCGGATGCGGTGAGAGAGACCACCAATTTGAATGGCCCCGACGTCCAGCGAAAGGCCGCCGCCGGTTTCGTGTCGCAGCCGACCGCCGGGCCGGTCTTGGGACTCTAGAACCAGCACACTTGCCCCGCCGGCTTCCAACGTCAAAGCCGCAAACAATCCGGCCAAGCCGGCACCAATGATGATGACGTCGGGGTTAGGTTTAGGTCGCGCCATGGCGATAGCCCCTACGCCAGACATCACATGCCGACGGGTTGAGGTCGTCATTGGTCTTCAGCGAAGGCAGAGAGCGGGGTTGGGGCACCTGTGTTGGCGATGAGCACCTTACGACGAAAGAACCTCGCTAGGCCTTCGGCACCCATCCGCGAGGGTCCGAGGCCAGATGACTTGATGCTCTGTTTGGCGGCTTCGTAAAAGATCGATGTCAGGGCGGCATCATTCAGACTTACAGCGCCAACTGGGAGCTGGCGACCGATGGCTTCGGATTGTTCGAGCGCGCCCGCGAAGCTCCCCGCCGTTAGGGCATATTCGCCGAAGTTGGCGAAATCCACAGCCTCCTCGACCGTGTCGAAAGCCATGACCGGCAGGATCGGGCCAATGGTTTCATCGGTCATGACATGCATGTTGTGGGTGACACCGGCCAGGACGGTCGGGCATAGGCATCGCCCGCCGCCATGGGTTTCCACGTTGCCACCGGTTAGGACAGAAGCTCCCCTAGCTATGGCATCGTCGATCTGAGCAGTGAGGATGTCAGCTTGTCGCTGAAGATGATGGGACCGATGTCCCCGGCCTCGATGTCTGGCCAGTTGAGGCGAACCGCCAAAGCCACGAGGGCAAGCCATCGGATAACCAGATCAAGGCGTCGCCAGGGAGGGCTGGGTCCCAGATGCCGCAGATGGATCGCCCATGCGATCGTCAGCCATCCCAGCGAAATTAGCCAGACGACCGCGAGCCCCATGGGGGCATGACCATCCAGCCCTCAGCCGAAGCCAAGCTCAGACCTGTCGGCAGTGTCAAGATCAAGGGCGTGCCCGTGGCCACATCTACGGTCCCCAAGACTCTGGCGGCGGCCAATCGGGCGGCTACCGCTTGATCGGGCGCAGCGATGATCCGAGCCGCGTAGAACGCACCAAGTTCGCCGCCCAACCAGTAGACGAAAACCAGGACGTGCAGCAGGGTGAGGAAGGCGAGAGCCATGTGCCGCTCAATTCAAATGATCTATCTTTATATCATTTTTGCCGCTCGCGGCTCGATGCAAGACCTAACTGATCAGACCCATAGTGGCGTATCGCCAGCGCGGTTCCGAGGTTTGGTCGTGAAATGATACTGGAAGCGATCAGGGCGGTAATGAGCACAGATGAACTGGACCGGCACGCCTCGGGCCGCGCGCATGACCCGCTCGACCTTCAGAAGGAGCCTCGGACCATGGGTATCTCGGCACCACGGGCCACGATCGTGCCGCGCCCACGATGCCGGGTGACCATCCTGTCGCCGGCTAGTTCGTTGAGCGCGCGTTTGACTGTAATCCGCGATACGCTGAAAGCCCGGGCCTCAGAATGACGACCCCAAGCCGATTTATCGCGTTAGCCCTGCGAACTACCCGTTTTGCCATCAACAGTGCCACTGACGCGGAGCTGGGTCGGCCTCGCATGATTCAGGCAATTGCCTGGATTTCAGACCAGATGGCGGCCTTGAAGAGATTCGTCGGAGCCGACGCTAGGCTGGTCGTGGTGCCTGAGTATTTCCTTACCGGTTTCCCGATGGGCGAGGTGGTACTGAGATATAGGCGGCGGATGTCGCCGTTCGCGCCCAGCCAGAATGACGTGTGGGATCGCTATATCAGCCACTATGGGA